>JAICEV010000224.1 GCA_025923975.1 Propionibacteriaceae bacterium | reverse complement strand
GCGTGCTCCTCGATCGAGGAGGTGGGTGGCAGCGAGATAGCCCCCAGGTCCTCGTTGACCATGACACTGCACGTGTTCGGGTCAGGCGACGTCGCAATCACCAAAACGATGGGGCGCCCGTGGCCAAGGACCGCGTGTACGACGTCAAGAGGCTCTTCAAGCGGAGTCAGCAAGATGCCCGCGACTCGGGCTTGGTCGAAGAGCTCGAGATAGTTGTCCTGTTTGGTTCGAGTGCTGTCGCTGTTGGCGAGAAGGAGCTTTAGCTGAGCCTGTCCCACCGCCGACTCAGCCCCGCGCGCGATGTCGACGAAGAGTGAGTTTCCGATGTCGATCAGGATCAAGCCGACAGTATCTGTTCGTCTTGCGGCGAGCGCACGGGCGGCGCTATTGCGGACGAATCCCATCTCGGCGATCGCCGCTTCGACCTTGAGGCGGGTGTTCTCGCTCACCAGGTCGGGATTGTTGAGCACATTGGACACCGTGCCAATCGCCACACCAGCGTGCTGAGCGACATCTTGAATGCGAGGCCCTGTCGATCTCGGGTGGCCATCATCGGATTGCCGTACCCGAGCCCTCGACTGTGCCATGTCGGCAGGTTATACCTAGATCCCGCAATGGCTGAAGCGGTTCAACCGTAGGGCACGCAACTTGATGCTTGCTCTGGCCCAGGACTACGCTCGAAGCTTGATACGAATCAAATCTTGACCACGAGGAGGTGGCCACATGGCGTCGCCGAGACCGTCCGTCAGTATGAAAGACGTGGCGGCGCTCGCGGGAGTCTCTGTTGGCACCGTGTCCAACGTGCTGAATTCCCCTGCACTGGTCTCCGATGCGACGCGCGCTCGAGTCGAGAAAGCCATTGCCAAGCTGGGCTGGGTTCGCAATGAATCCGCACGACAGCTGCGCGCGGGCAGGAGCCGTAGCATCGGCATCGTCGTCATGGACGTCGCGAACCCGTTCTTCACCGACATTGTGAGCGGCGTTGAAGACTACGTGCACAATCTCGGCTACTCGGTCCAGCTCGGTAACAGCGCACAGCAGACGGAGCGGGAAGCGGCGCACCTGAAGCTCTTCGAGCAGCACCGGGTACGCGGCCTACTGTTCGCCCCGATCTCCGAAGTCGGCCAACGGGTTGTTGAGCTGCGCCGTCATGGCATTCCCGTCGTGATCGTCGACCGGGCGGCCAAGGATGCGCCCTACTGCTCGGTGGCTGTAGACGATGTGGAGGGTGGGCGGCTCGCCGTGGATCATCTTGTTGATCATGGCCACTGCAACATAGCGTTCGTTGGCGGTCCCATGACCATCCAACAAGTTCGGGATCGTCACTTCGGTGCGCAGCTCGCCCTTTCCCAGCTCGGCGACTCCGGTCATCTCAGGACGATTGCGACAGCGCGTCTCGACACCGGCTCCGGTGCCGTGGCTGCCGGGGATTTAGTGGCGCTTCCAGCTGGAGAACGCCCGACTGCCGTGTTCGCGGCCAACGATTTGCTGGCGATCGGATTGCTGCAGGGATTCATCACCAACGGAATATCGGTGCCCGACGAGATCTCGCTGATCGGCTACGACGACATTGAGTTTGCCGCCGCCGCGGCTGTGCCCCTGTCTTCGATTCGGCAACCTCGGCATGCGCTGGGGATGCGAGCTGCCGAACTTCTCTTCGCCGAGATCGAGGCCTTGGACAACGACGCTCCACATGAGCACGAGCACATCGAGTTCCGTCCCGATCTAGTGGTGCGGCGGTCCACTTCGCGTTGCAAGTGCGATGAAGGTCGGTAGCTAACCGAGGTGTGAAACGATACAGCGGCCTGCTTGAACGATCGATTGCCTCAAGAGAACGGTTTGGCAACGGAGTCTTGACACGGGAGAGCGCCGGGCACTATCTTCCTGCTTTAGAGTTTCTGCAACGTTTCAATCCCACGCGAGGGGAGCGCATAGATGTCGCAACCTGCCGATCGAAGGACCCCTACCCTAGAACTCCGTGACGTTTCGAAGGCGTTCGGCCAGGTAATCGCCCTGCGTTCGGGAAGCTTGACGCTCTACCCCGGCTCGATCCATGCACTCGTTGGAGAGAACGGAGCTGGTAAGTCCACCTTGGTCAAGATCATCGCGGGCCTCTACCATCGCGATTCAGGAACCTTCGAGCTCGAGGGCCAACCTGTCGACTTCAAGTCGACCGCCGAGTCCAAGGCGGCGGGCATTGCGGTCATCTACCAGGAACCCACGCTGTTCCCTGACCTTTCGGTAACCGAGAACATCTTCATGGGGCGGCAGCCAGTTGGGCGATTCGGCCGGGTCGATCGAAAGGCAATGCGCAACGAAGTCAGGGAGCTGATGGCTGGGCTGGGCGTGAAGATCGACCCAGATCGCCCGGCCGAAGGACTGTCGATCGCAGACCAGCAGATCATCGAGATTGCCAAGGCCATCTCTTTGGACGCCAAGGTTCTGATCATGGATGAGCCAACTGCGGCGCTGTCCGGCGTCGAAGTGGAGCGGCTGTTTACGGTAGCTCGCAGCTTGCGCGACGAGGATCGCGCCTTACTGTTCATCTCCCATCGCTTCGACGAGGTCTTCGATCTTTGCGACACCATCACCGTGATGCGCGACGGGACATACATCTCCACAGACGCCGCCTCCGACACCAGCGTTCCCGAGATCGTACGCCGGATGGTCGGCCGTGACGTCGATGAACTGTTCCCCAAGCAAGAAGCGAAGATCGGCGATCCCCTTCTCGTGGTCGAGAACCTCAATATGCCGGGCGTCTTCCATGACATCGATTTCACCGTGCGATCCGGTGAAATCGTGGGACTTGCCGGCCTGGTTGGCGCGGGCCGTAGTGAGGTAGCTCGGGCGATCTTTGGAGTCGATCCCTACCAGACGGGCAAGGTAACCCTGGAGAGTAAGACGGTCCCGCCGAATAACCCGAGTGCGGCGATGAGTATGGGCCTGGCGCTAGTGCCCGAAGACCGGCGCAAGCAAGGCCTGGTCATCGACTCCACCGTCGGGCGGAACATCACGACGGCGATCCGGCGGCTGCTTGCGAAGTTTGGGTTGATCACCACCGGAATGGAAAACGAGTCCGCACAGGTCTGGGCAAGCCGTCTGGAGGTCAAGACCCGGGCCTTGGACGCGATTGCAGGCACGCTTAGTGGTGGCAACCAGCAAAAAGTCGTCTTGGGCAAATGGCTGGCTACCAAGCCGAGAGTGCTGATCATCGATGAGCCCACCCGAGGCATCGACGTCGGCACCAAGGCGGAAGTCCACCGGATGATGTCGGAACTGGCCGGTCAAGGTCTAGGGATCTTGATGATCTCTTCGGAGCTGCCCGAGGTGCTGGGCATGGCCGATCGGGTGCTGGTGATGCGCGAGGGTCGCATCACCGCCGAGCTTGATCGGAAGGATGCCGACTCCGAATCCGTGATGTTCGCTGCGACGCACGCTGCCGAGGAGAGCTACGCATGAGCACCCCCACCATGTTCACTCCGACAGAGCCTGGAACCAGCTTCTCGTCGCGTATCGGTGGATTGGCGAAGGCCCGTGAGACTGGCATCCTTCTCGCTCTGCTCCTTGTCATCGCAATAACCACGATCAAGAATCCGGCCTTCTTGTTCAGCTCCGATGGCTTTCGCGACCTACTCCTGACGCCGTCGATCCTCGTGATCGTTGCGATCGGCGAAGCCATCGTGATCATCACCCGCAATGTTGATCTTTCGGTGGGCTCGATCCTCGGTCTCTCTGCCTACTTCACGGGCCAGCTGTTCATCGCCTCTCCCGGAATCCCGATTGTCGCGGTCTTTGCTCTCGGCATTCTCTTCGGAGCACTCCTCGGACTGATCAATGGTGCCCTCGTGGCTTTCGCCAAGGTTCCGTCTCTGGTGATCACGCTCGGCACGCTGTACATCTATCGCGGCATCAACCTCGCCTGGACGGGCAGTGATCGGATCGATCCCTCGGACCTGCCGCGGGCTTTTCTTCGACTAGGAACGCAGACAATCCTGGGAATCCCTGTGCTGACCTTGATTGCCGTCGTCGTACTGGTGATCGCTGCGTGGTACATGAAGAACACGCGCGGCGGTCGCGAGTTTTACGCGATCGGTTCTGACCCTGGCGCGGCTGAGCTTTATGGGCTGAAAGTCACCCAGCGAGTCTTGGTCGCTTTTCTGGTGAGCGGTGCATTGGCTGGGCTTGCCGGCGTCCTTTACGCCGCCCGCTACGGCACGGTCAACGCCCAGGCGGGCCTTGGTTTCGAGCTTGAGGCCGTGGGTGCCGCAGTGATCGGTGGAGTCGCCATCTTCGGTGGCAGCGGGACACTCTGGGGCGCTGCGTTCGGTGCCTACCTGTTGTTCACTATCAATCGCGCCCTCCCAGTCCTCGGAATACCGGACTTCTGGCAGCGAGCTGTTGTCGGCGTACTGATCATCGGCGCGATCGTGCTCGACCGAGTTCTGGCCCTCCGCCAGTCACGCAAGCTCATCGAGGCAAGGGACGAAGATCATGGCTAGCCTCACCGCGCCAGCGCCGGCGCCCGCTCCCGAGACCAAGGAGCGACGATATCTTGACCACGGCCAGCCGCTCTGGCGTCGTTTGCTGCTCACTCGAGAAATGGCAATCATCGGCCTGCTTGTTGTGGTGATCATCGTGGCCTCTGCGGTGGTGCCCCGATTCGGCACCACGGTCACCCTGGGATTTCTACTCCTCGACGTCACACCAATCCTGTTGATCGCGTTGCCGATGACACTTGTGATCATCACTGGTGAGATCGACCTATCGGTGGCCAGCATGGTGGGGCTGAGTTGCGTCATCTTCGGAGTTCTCCACCAGGCCGGCTTGTCCATCCCGACTGCGGCCTTGGTAGCCCTGGTCGTGGGAGCAATTGGTGGCACAATCAATGGACTACTCGTCACTGCGGTCGGCCTGCCATCCCTGGCCGTGACCATCGGCACCCTGGCTCTCTATCGCGGGCTCGCCGTTGGAATTTTGGGAACGACGGCAGTCACGGACTTCCCGCGGTACTGGACGCAGCTGGCGAAGGACAGGATTGGGAACACTGGGATTCCCGTCGTCATAATCCTGGTAGCAATCCTGGCCGTGATCTTCGCGGTCGTGCTGCACTTCACTCCGTTCGGCCGGGGAATCTACGCCATCGGCCTCAGTGCGGAAGCCGCGCAATTCTCGGGCGTAAGGGTGAAGCGCACGAAGCTGATCTTGTTCATAGTGATCGGCATCATCTCGGCATTGGCCGGGATCTACTACACGCTCCGCTACGGCAGTTCCCGGGGAGACAACGCAACCGGCATGGAGCTGCAGGTCATCGCTGCGGTCCTCCTGGGCGGAGTGTCGATCTTCGGCGGCCGTGGCGCGATACACGGCGTGATCGGAGGTGTGCTTCTGATCGGCGTGCTGGCCAGTGCGCTGCGCTTGGCCAACGTCACTTCAGACGTGATCAACATCATTACCGGAGTGCTGCTGGTGCTTTCGGTGGTCTCCTCAAGCGTCCTGGCGTGGGTACAGAGCAAGCGCGCCAGACCAGAAGTCCCACGACGCCAGACAACTTCTCGACCCAACGCAACAGCAGGGAACAACCAATGAAAGGAATCACATGAAGATCGGCAACAAGCTCCGCACCGTTGCGGTGGTGGCAGCGGTCAGCCTCGCGTTCGCTGCCGCCGGATGTGGCGGTGGTGGCGACAGCGGCGGTGAGGCCGCTCCGGAAGCCGAGGCCTCCGCTCCGGCCGAGGATGCCAACCTCGCCATTACCTTCCTGCCCAAGAACCTTGGCAACCCATACTTCGATGTGTCTGCCAAGGGCGGCGAAGCGGCGGTCAAGGAGTTCGGCGGCACCTTCGCCGAGGTTGGGCCCGCTGAGGCCACGCCCGATGCCCAGGTCAGCTACATCAACACACTGACCCAGCAGCAGGTAGGCGCTATCGTCATCTCTGCCAACGACAAAAAGGCTGTCTGTGATGCGCTGACGGAGGCCCGTGACACAGGAGTGAAAGTGGTCACCTTCGACTCCGACACCGATCCGGAGTGCCGCGACCTCTATGTGAACCAAGCGACAGCCGAGGGCATCGCCAAGGTTCAGATTGACATGATTGCCGAGCAGATCGGCGACTCCGGCGAGATCGCCATCCTGTCCGCTTCCGCCAACGCCACGAACCAGAACGCCTGGATCGAGCTGATGAAGAAAGAGCTGGCGAACCATCCCAACATCAAGCTGGTTGACACGGTGTATGGCAATGACAAAGACCAAGAGTCCTTCGACAAGACAGCAGCGCTCTTGCAGAGCCACCCGGATCTGAAGGGCATCATCTCGCCCACCACAGTCGGGATCGCTGCTGCTGCCCGCTACTTGTCGACCTCCAAGGCCAAAGGCAAGGTGGCCCTGACCGGACTCGGCACCCCGAACCAGATGC
>JAICEV010000223.1 GCA_025923975.1 Propionibacteriaceae bacterium | reverse complement strand
GTTCTGGACCTCTGGTGTCGATGCACGTTCCGTAAACAGCCTCCATAAGGAACTGGGGTTCCGACCATTCCCAGTCCCGACGGTCTTCGTTCGAGCGGCCGACCCATAACCCTTTTCTGGTGCCGACCAGCACTACCGCTTCACTCATGTGCGCATCCGCCGTGCAACTCTGCTCATGCCTCCACATCTATCAGGCCCTGCGCTACGGCAGGCAGCCCGGTTCGCCGACCGGCGTTACGGCACCCGCAGCCAAACGGTGGTGTCGGCGGGCAGCCGTCCATGATCAAGATGGTGGCTGCTCAGCAGCACCTGGCCAGCCGGGAGCGAAACAGGCGCGGTTCCGAAGTTGGTCACGCAGCTTATGCCGCCGGGCCGCGCAAAGTGCAGTACCGACGGCTCTGACTCAACCCAGCTCAGGCCGCTGCCGGCGAACAGACGACCGCGGAGCGCCAGTGCCCGGCGGTAGAGAGTAAGGGTCGAATCAGGATCAGCCTCCTGGACACTCACTGCGTAGGCCCCGAACCAGTCCGGCTGCGGCAGGTGCCCAACCGCCGCACCGAATCCGTACGACGGCCCCTGCGCGGTCCACGGCAGCGGCACTCGGCACCCGTCGCGACCCTTTTCCGTAGCCGAGCGGCGTGCCATCGGGTCCTCCAAAACCTCTGGCGCCAGGTCAGCCACCTCATGGAGCCCCAGCTCATCGCCCTGATAGATGTAGGTCGATCCCGGCAGCGCTAGCAAGATCATGATCGCCGCTCGGGCTCGCCGCTCCCCCAGTGATCGGTTCAAGTACGGCTGCGCGCCATCGCTGAGCAGCCAGGCCCGGGCGATGAGTTGCGCCGGTCGGTCGTCTTCCAGCGGCAAGCCGTAACGGGTCGCCACTCGTGGCGTGTCATGACAACCTAGTAGCCAGCTGGTCGTCGCGCCGCTATTGATCATGTCGGCCAACCCGGTGTCGATCACCTGGCGATAATCCTCGGCCCGCCAGTCGGCGTCCTGCATTGCGAAATTGAACGCTTGCCCGAGACTGTCGGCCGCGGCGTACCGCGCGCGCCGCGTCGGGTGCACGATGGCCTCCGCAACCGCGTAGCGAGGCGGATCGTAGGAATCGAAGATCCGCCGCCAGTCTCCATAGATCTCATGGACGTCGTCGCGATCCCAGAGCGGATGCGAGCCGTCCGGTCGCATGAGGTCGGCGATCTCGCCCCACGGCGGGTACGGCTCCGACAAGTCCTTACGCAGCCCGTGGGCAACGTCGATGCGGAATCCGTCGACCCCCCGGTCGGCCCAGAAGCGTATGGTGCGCCGGAAATCCTCGCGCACTTCCTCGTTCTCCCAGTTGAGATCCGGCTGCTCAGCCGCGAAACAGTGGAAGTACCACTGGCCATCACCAGCTGATGCCCAAGCCGATCCGCCGAAGATCGATTCCCAGTCGTTAGGCGGCAGCTCGCCAGCTGTGCCACGCCCGTCGCGGAACAGATAACGATCACGTTCCGGCGCACCTCGACCGGCAGCCAGAGCCTGCACAAACCAGGCATGCCGATTGGAGGTGTGATTGGGCACGATGTCGACGATCACCCTGATATCGGCGGCATGCAGCGCCGCGACCATCGCGTCGAAGTCGTCCAGATCGCCCAGTTGCGGGTCGACATTGCGATGATCATCGACGTCATAGCCGCCGTCGGCAAGCGCAGAGGGATAAAACGGACTTAGCCACACCGCATTCACCCCAAGCCAGCGCAGGTACGGAACGCGGGAGGTAATGCCCGGCAAATCCCCGATCCCATCACCGTTGCTGTCGGCGAAGCTCCGCGGATAGATCTGATAGACCACGGCGGTACGCCACAGGTCGGTCGTGATCTCGGTACCGATCAGATGATCTTGGTCGATGGTGCTCGTCACCGGACGAGTGTAGGCGTACCTCAGGTTTCCAGGACGTACGTCCCAGGGGCGTCGGCGATCGGTCGATACTTCCGGCTGCCCATCCGCGGAGGCTTCCGCATCGGCCCCGCATGGTCCGCGATCCACGTTGCCCAGTCCTCCCACCAGGTCATGCGATGCATAGTCGCTGCCGCCAACCACTTCTCTGGATCGGCAGGCAGTGCCTTGTCGCCCTCCAGCACATGATGAACGGACTTCGGGCTGGGCGGGTTCACGATGCCGGCAATGTGACCGGAGTTTGAAAGCACGAACCTTACGTTTCCACCGGGCAGCCGCGCGCCGGCGTAGGAGCTGCGCCACGGCGCAATGTGATCTTGTTCGGCAGAGAGGAAGTACAGATCTTGATCAACTTTTTCAAGATCAAGCCGCTGTCCCGCCAGTTCCATGACACCGCGGGCGAGTTCATTCCCTACATAGCAACTGCGTAGGTAGAAGCTGTGCATTTCGGCAGGCATCCGAGTCGAATCGTTGTTCCAGCTCAGCAGATCGAATGCCTGCGGTTCCTCTCCCATCAGCCAGCTACTGACGGCGTAGTTCCAGATCAGGTCGTTGGTTCGGAGCAGGTTGAAGGAGCGCTGCATCTCCTCCTTCGGCAGGAAGCCGGTGCGCTTCATCGTCCTCTCGAGCCGGCGGATAGATGCTTCGTCGGTAAAGACGCCAAGCAAGCCCGGCTCGCTGAAATCGATCAAAGTGTTGAGGAAGGTCGCTGAGTTGATCAAGTCCATGCCGACTGCATCGAGGTAGGCGAGAGTCGCCATAGTGAGCGTGCCACCAAGGCAGAGCCCGAGTAGGTTGACCTTTTCTGCACCAGTGATGTTGCGGACGACCTCAAGGGCCGCTATTGGGCCGGAGATCAAGTAGTCGTCCATCTTCACGTGGCGCATCTGCTCATCAGGATTGCGATAGCTGATCATGAAGGCGGTGTGCCCATGGTCGACGGCCCATTGCACGAGGCTCCGACCAGGAGCCAGGTCCATGATGTAGTACTTGTTGATCCACGGCGGGCTGAACAGCAGCGGGATCTGGTGCACTTCAGGAGTGCTGGGCTCGTACTGGATCAGCTCCATCAGCTCGTTGCGGAACACGACCTTGCCGGGTGTGATGGCCATGTCCACGCCGACCGTGTGTGCCCCCGGAACCACCTGTCGCGGCACGCCCTGATTAGTCCGCAGATCATGAATGAAGTTGCGTAACCCTTTAGCCAACGACAGCCCACCGGTATCCAAGGCCTTTTTGATCACGGTCGGGTTTCCCAAAATGAAGTTCGTAGGAGACAGAGCGTCGATCAACAGCTGCACGGCGAACTCCGCCTTCTGCTTGACGGCAGGCGGCGTGTCGGTGTCTCGCACCATCTCGAGTAGCGCCTGCTCGCAGTCGTGGTAGATCTCTCTGAGCCACCAGTACCCGGCATTCTCAGTCCAGGCCGGATCGGCGAACCGCCTGTCCTTGCCATGTTGCGGCGCGTACGATGGACTGCCGCCGACCGCGCGCACGGTCGCAGCCGTGGTGGCGCGAACCATTTCGCCTGCCGCGCGGGCCCACACTCCCATCACTTTGTCTAGGTGGGATGCCGTAGAGAGGCTCGTACGCAGCAAGGGCGAGAACAACGAGAGCGGGTCGAGCCGACCCATGATCTCGCTGTCACTGAGAAGGTTGGTGCCAGCCGTCAGAAGTTGGCCGTATTGATCGCGGACCGCCTCATCGATGTTGTCCCAGCCCTCGTCCGCGTTGGGTTCAGGAATTCTCGCCTCACTCATCGATGCCCCCTACTCCTGCGCCGTTTTACTGTGACCTGGCGGAGCGCCGCGTACGCCTCAATGAGCGAGCGCCGCTGCGAGCCAGTCAGATCAGGATCGGACTGTATTGCCTCAACGACATCCGCCGACCCATCCGGTGGCTCGTCACCCCGGAGTAGGTCGGCAGAAACGTTAAGAGACTCGGCGATTGCCCGAAGCACCTCTTCCGAAGGGGCACGAAGCCCGCGTTCGATCTGAGAGAGGTACGGGTTAGAGATACCAGCCATCGCCGCAACCTGACGCATCGACAGCTCGGCCAGCTCTCGTTGCCGGCGGATGATCTCGCCAAGTCTTAGTTGATCATCCGCCGACTGCTGCGTTTTCACAGCTTGAGCATACGGCTTACTTCAGGACGTCACGAGCGGCGGAGATGTACGCCGCGTTGACCTCGTTCAAGAAGTCATTCTGCGCCTTGACAACAGTGGTGACCCAGTCGAGCTGCGTTGCTTCCGCGAGCTGCTGCCTGAAATCGACATAGCTGGAGATCGTCTTCTCGTAGCCGTCGAGCGCCGCGTTGGCGGTCTTCTTGCCGGTTTCGAGTAGCTTCTCGTTGACGGCACGATAGCGCTCGGTAGCGTCACCAAAGCCATCAGTGAAGTCATTGATCTTCTTAGTGGTCGTGCTTGCCATAATGTGTTTCTCCTTCTTGTTTGGATACAACGCTCTCTATGTTAGCCAAAAGATGCTAGCTTAGCTAGCGGAGCCAGTGCGAGATACGTCACATCGTCGGTCTTTAGGATGGTGGCTATGAATCCCGGGTCCGAGCCATCAGAGAATCCGGTCGGCGACATCATCCGCCGGCAACGCGAGTTGGCCGAGCTGTCGATGCGCCAGGTTGCGGCGATGGCTGGTATCTCCAACCCCTACCTCTCTCAAATCGAGCACGGACTTCGGGCTCCATCCGAAGCTGTACTGGACACACTTGCCGCCACACTGGGTGTCCCGCCCGAGACCCTGCGTCCAGGGTCGGATGATGATCATGGCTCGGATGAGGACCGTGATCACGATCAAGAGGCGCAGCCTAACGAGCACACTTCGTTCGTTGCCGCCATTGCCACAGACCCCGGATTGACGCCGCGGCAGCGACGCGCTCTCACAGAGATCTACACCGCGATGACTGAGGCCACTGCTGGTCGACGGAACCGACGAAGTCGATGACTACTTCCACATGTGGAGGCGCACCGTCGTACCGGAGCCGGTGGAGCGCAGCTGAACGAGGTCACACTTCCGGTTTGCGGAGGACAGTCCATCGCGGTCGCTTGAGGCGACGGCCCGCCGTCCTGCCAACACGTCGTCGATCATGGTGTTATCGGACACCTCGCAGATCAGCGCATGCGGCAGGTCCCAGATCCGAATAGCCCCTTCATCAGCTCCACGCCGAAGACTGCAGGAGGCGAGCCGACGGGTGGTGGCAGCAAGGTCTGTCACCTTGTCTGACCAAAGACCAGCCCCGTACGCCTCCAGCGTCACGATATTGAAGACGCGGTCGACCGCCTCTTGCGTGAAGGTGTACTCAGCTGGTTTGTCCTGCAGCTCGGGAAGCTCTGCGCCGAACATCGCTTCGACATGCGCGCGTCCACCGTATTGGGAGTTTCCCTGGTAGCGGTCTCCGTCCATAACGGCTGGGTGGCTGCGATGGGCTTCCTTGATCACCGAGGGCTCAAGCCCACGGACGTCGTACGGACAGATCAGCCAAAAAGGAATCTTGGGGTCCACCGCCAGATTGAGCAAGGCCTCATCCAGCTGGCATTCGACAATCTCCTCGGGGCGACGTCCTGCCCAGATCGGCTCGCCAATTCCGCGTACCGGACGGCCGTAGCCGGAGTGCTGATCAACAAACTTTTGCCAGGCTGGAATGATGCGTGCGGGATTCCGACCGAGCTTGGCCATGTCGACGAATTTGACCTTGCGGGCCTGGCTGCCGAGGCTTTCGCGCAACCAGTTGGCATGACGCCGCACCACGGCGACCATGACGGCCTCACCTGCCGCCAGGCCTTCCTCGACGAATGGCGCAAGGACCGACGCGTAGTCGTCAGCATCGCGCCACATGAACGCCTCGTGTCGATAACTTTGCTGCGATCTAGGTGGAGCGGCTTGCGGCATAACGTTTCCTGAAGCAAATTGGCAGTCGGTGTCGCTAGGGTCCACGACACTGGTGCGGCCGCATCTCGGGGCACAAATGCTTGCTCGCGAGTTTCGTCGTTACCTTACCGAAACCGTCGCTGCGCCACAAAACTGCTGACCACGGGACGGACAGAGTTCGTGACGCCAATCACGACAGATGCCTGCTTTGTTGCGGCGCCGTGAAAGATCTTTGGGTCGAGGCTGCAGCGATCGCCAAGAATACGAATCCGACAAGATCACCAACGGCATGATCTTCGTAGCGCTGCTCGGCGCAGCCGACCGCGCCGCGGTCCAGCAGATTCAGGTTTGGGGAGAGTCGCGGAGACACGTTTGCTGCCCTTCGCTGGGGTACGTTTGCTGCCCTTCGCATGGGGTAGGAAGCGATGAACCGAACTCAAGGAGGAGTCCATCATGGCGACAGCCCGAGACCTCATGACAAAGGGCGCAGAGTGTGTCAACTCGACCGAGACCCTGGTCGACGCCGCCCGCAAGATGCGCGACCTCGACGTCGGCGCGCTACCGATCTGTGGTGAGGATCAGCGCCTCAAGGGAATGCT
>JAICEV010000222.1 GCA_025923975.1 Propionibacteriaceae bacterium | reverse complement strand
CATCCCAGACCCGATCCACAGGCCAGGTGATTCACCGCGTTCGGTGTAGTACGACGCCAGCCCGGTATGACCTTTCTCGGTCGAATCCAGCGCCGCGACCTGCCCGGTCAGGTAGTCATACCCGGATCCCGCTGTGAGCTTATGGATGCTCATCGTCACACCCACCCGAAGGGGTACCTGCCGCCGGAGCGGTCAGGCCGACCCGAGCTACTTCCGACGGTGCATGGGGTGTGTTCGACTCGGAGTTTTGAGAGTTCGAGGGGTACGTCAGACGGAAGTGCGGCGGTCTGAGATATCGCGGGATGTAGTGAGAGCGAGTAGATGGCCGGTGATGCCTTAGCAGTCGATCTGGCAAGCGGCGTTGGAGCCGTCGCAGCAGGGGCCGAACGGGCGCCGCCGACCGTGAGCGGACGGTCCATTGGTACGGGAACCGCCCAGGGGAGCGTGCCGCAGCGCGGGAGGGCCACACCTGGCATCCCCGCGTAGTATCGCTGGGTGCTGATCATCTTCGGTCTGACCGGTCGTGCTCACCTCTTAGGCACGATCTCGATGATCTGCGAGCGCTGCGGGAATCAGGGTGCGCACCACCTGACGAAGTACGTTCGCAGGTTCAGTGTCTTTTTTGTCCCGCTCATCCCCGTTGGTACGCGTTACGAGGACACCTGCACAGTCTGCGGTCGGGTCCGCCCGATAACGCGGGAACAGGCTGAGAGAGCAACCACCACAACCGTTCCGCTTCGCTGAGCCCAGGTCAGGCATGCCGTAAGCCGACCCTTTTGAGACACGTGTTCTGCGTGGAGCTTTGTCGGGGGGCCGCTCCCAGCCATTCCGACACCTCCCGGGACAGACTGTCCCCAGCTCCAGCTGGGGGCAAGGTGGCAGGCACCAGCCGGCTTTCCCCGGAGACAGGGCGGGTCAGCCGTACGCGATCCCGGTCATGGTCATCGACACCTGGGTGCCGGCAGTTCCCTTGAGGATGTGCGACAGGTCGCTAAGCGCCCCGATGACGGCCTCCTTACCGGTGGTCCGGGCGAAGTCGGCTGCGGCTTCGACCTTCGGACCCATCGAGCCGGCGGGAAACCAGAGGCGGCCGAGCTCGTCGGGGTGGGCCGCCCGGATCGGGCGCTGGTGCGCGGTGCCCCAGTCCAGGTACACGGCGTCGGTGTCGGTGGCGATGACCAGGGCGTCGGCATGAAGGTCCCTGGCAAGCACACAGCTCGCGCGGTCCTTGTCGATGACCGCCTCCACACCGACCAGTGTCTGCGTCCCGGGCCGATACATTGTCGGGATGCCGCCACCGCCCGCGCAGACCACAACACAGCCCCGGGCGAGCAGCCATTCCACCGGCCGCTGCTCGAAGATGCGTAGCGGCACCGGCGACGGGACGACCCGCCGCCAGGCGTCCCCGTCCGGTTTAACCACCCAACCGCGTTCGGCGGCGAGCCGGTGCGCCTCGTCCTTGCTGTAGACAGGGCCGACGAATTTTGTCGGGTCGTCGAACGCCGGGTCGGCGGGGTCGACCTCAGTCATGGTGAGGATCGTGGCGAGTGGCTTTTCGAACGGCAGCAAATTGCCCAGTTCCTGCTCGATCAGGTAACCGATCATCCCCTCGGTCTGCGCCCCCAAGACGTCGAAGGGGTAGGGCGACGCATCGTCGAAAGCCGACGCCTGCAGCGCTAACAGACCGACCTGCGGGCCGTTGCCGTGTGAGATGACGAGCTCGTGCTCCAACGCCACTGGCGCCAGCGCCGCGCACGCCGCGGCGACGTTCGCCCGCTGGTTGGCGACCGTCATGGGTTCGCCGCGCTTCTGCAAGGCGTTGCCGCCCAGGGCCACCAGCACGCGCATCAGGCCCTCAGCGTCGCAACAGTCGCGGTCTTGATCCTGTGCATCCGGTTTTCCGCCTGGTCAAAGACGATCGAGTACGGCGACTCGAAGACCTCATAGGTCGGTGACCTCGAGGCTGTCCAGGCCAGTCCTCTCCTAGATCTTCACGCCGACAGAGGTGCCCACATTATTCCGGGCGTCTCCAAGGTAGGCGAAGGAGATCCCCCACGTCGTGCATCCGGCAGCGCCCTCCCATGGAGCACATCGTCGCCGCAGCTGGCCATGAGTCGGATGCGGAACCTTCAACGAGAACGGCTCGCCCTAAGGTGCCTCACAGACGTACCGTCTGATGAACCGCGCGGAACGCGTGGTTGAATCGATGATCGTGGAGCCGTTGGAATGGGTGCGCGAGCAAGGCATCGTCTTGCAGTCTGCGCGCGGCCCCGTGCCCAAATCTTGCCGAATACGTCGCCGGTGAACCCATCCGCGGCAGCTGGTGGGGACACGCGTCCGGCCACGAAATCTTCGCGGTACTCAGCCGCGTTCTCAACTCGACCGATGTGATCGCAACGCGGCTGGTCGACGGAAAGATCACGCTCATCCACCGCCGCCTCTGGCCAGCTCCCGTTCGTGTCGCGAACCGCTTCCGGAGGAACGATTGGCTGCCGTCGACGAGGAGCACACTGCCTCGGGCGCCCACCGAACCATCGAGATCCCCTTTCCCGAATGGGTCCCTGCCCAAGAAATCACCGCCGCGAGGCTACTCACTGTCGACGATGCGCTCGCACAACTGCCAGCCTGCCTCCGCTGATCCGGGAGCCTGGACAAGCGTGCGATGGGGCCGCGCTGGTAGGGGTGATTGCCCACAGGTGCTGGGATCAGATCATCGGCGACCTACGGGCATCAGCTGGCGATGCTCACCAATCCGATTCTTCAGACATCCGAGCGCAGCGAATGCCGACCTTGTTCAGGCCGAGCCCGCGCAACCTCTGGGCCGCGCTCGTAGTCCGCGAGCCGGCCCCTCGCCGGTCGCCAAGTCTCGACCTTGACATGGAGGTGGATCGAGCGGTCTAGGGGTCCAGTCCAGCGCGATTCTCGTTACCGTGTCACCCCAATACGTCACGTACGGAACAGGAGAAGGCGATGTACGCAGTTGTGGTTCGCGAGCGCGGACAGGCTGATCAGATCAACACAAGTGGACAACACGTCCAGGCGAACGTCCTGCCGCGCGCCCGGTAGGCCCCCGGGATCGTCTCCGGTTTCTGGATGACGGACCAGGCAGGCGCGACGTTGAATGTCATGGTCTTCGAAAGCGAAGATGCTGCTAGATCGGCTTTGGAGCCGGTACGCACCGCACCCAGACCGCCCTCGATGCAAGTGGAAAGTGCCGACGTCTATGAGGTGCTGGCCCACTTCTAAGGCGTTCATCCATATTGAACACGGCCCACGCTGGCCAGCTTGACCGCAGGTCGACCGCTTCCTTTCGCTCGCGCGCCGAGCGGATGCGCCTGCGGTGCACCGTTGGACGACCGGTTAACGGGCCTAGATGAGTGAGGCAAGACCGCGGAGATCCTAGTGGTAGCGGAAGGCAAATGACCAGGAGCAGAGAGGGATCGTCCGCGCAGTTGTTGAGTGTTCGGTGAATTGGTTGAAGCCCGCATAGACGAAGGTGGTTGCAGGTCTTGCAGGTTGCCTGGACCGGATGGGACCGTTGGTGACGAGGGTTGACCATGGGACCTTTCGATCATGCGGAGCCTGGCGGCTCGGACGCACAGCCTCGGACCGGCAAGGTGGTTGGCAGCGTCGCTGAGCTCTGGCGTTACCCGGTCAAATCGATGCGGGGGGGCACCGTGTCGCAGCTGTTGATCACCGACCGCGGAAGTGTCGGTGACCGCGCATGGGCGCTCCGCGATCCCATTAACGGCCGGATCGCAAGTGCGAAACGGTTCCCCCAGTTGCTGGAGTTCCGCGCCATCTATGAGGTCGAGCCGACCATGACCACTTCTGGCCGAGTGCGTATTGAGGCGCCAAATGGTCAAAGTGTGTATGCCGATGATCCGGCTGCTTCGGAGTTGATCTCGAGCCTTCTTGGCCGCAGACTGCGGCTGGAGAACCAGCCGCGGGTGGATGAGAAAACCGGCATCGACCGGCGCACGGTGTTCGGCGATGTGCCGGTCTCGGAGATGAAGCCGGACTGGACGCCGGAGACGATGCCGGATTACTTCCAGCTCAAGACGGGCACGTTTTTCGAGGTCGGTGCCGTCTACGTTCTGGGCAGCGGCTCGGTCGGCCACCTTCGAGAGCTGCAGGGCGGAACTGCGCTGATCGACCGCCGTCGGTTCCGGCCGAACATCTACATCGACACCGGACCGGCAACGGACCAGTTCGTCGAGGACGAGTGGATCGGCGGCACTCTCGAGGTTGGTGTGACAGTGGTGTTGGACGAATTCCAGCCGACATTGTGGTGCGTGACGTCCACGCTGGCTCAAGAGGAGCTGCCGCGCGACCGTAGTGTGCTGCGCACGACGGCGCAGTATCACTCGGGCTGTCTCGGGGTCTACGCCTCGGTTCGGCACGCAGGTCTCGTCCGGGTCGGTCATCAAGTCGTCCTCCACGGTCCAGGAGTGGCCCAGCCGCCCAGTCGGGTTTCTGGTCGGGCTGCAAGGCGTCGGAGGACCTGATCTCCTCGCGGCAGATCCTTATGGGTTAGCTCCCTGCCTCATGATTCGCCGTTCCGAGCCTCTAATTGAGGTCGACTCGACACCGGCAGCGTCCCGCCGCAGCCTCGGGCTACTCAACGTTGTGGGCTGCACTTCGACCGTGGTGCCAGCTGCACGGGTGTTGGGTTAGCCCGAGGTGGCATGCCAATCCGGCGCGAAGATAGGTGAGTACGTCGAGCATGCGCCCGCTGACGCTTGAGTAATTGCGCCCGAGCTTGTCGAGAATGCTCGTCATATGTGGTTCGACAGTGTGATGCCAATTCTGGAGATTTCTCCATCCCGGATCTCCGTTCGAGCTCACATTCGTGCACTGATACGACGGTTGTTGGGACCATCCGGCCGGAGATCTCATCCAACCGGCAGACGCCGACCTGCCCGATCTCAAGGTGCGGGACCGGGCAGGCGTGCCGCCGTCGTCATTGATCTGGCTTTCAGAAGCCGCGCGCTGGGGCGGGCGGAAATCAGGGCTTTGTAGGGCCACCTTGAGAGTCAGCGTGCATCACGCTCGTCGGGTTATGCGACGCCAGCCGCGATCGGCACCTTCGGCTCAGGGGCAGCTTGCTGAATGGTCGGGCCGAATGAACTCTGCAGTACCCAGATTCCTAGGGCCGGCTTGATGATCACGCCCCAGAGCACTGCGATGGCGAGGCTGAGGAGTATGAGAACTCCGTAGTCCGTGAGTCGCAGAGCCTCGAAGGGCAGCGAGAGTACGTTCGGTAGAACCTCTACGCAGATGTAGGCCCATACCAAACTGATGACTACCGGAACACCTAGGCGGATAATCTTGCGTAATGGCGTGCGTGGCCGCCGTGAGGGGTCGATGCTCCACCGTCGAAGTACGAAGATCGACCGCCCAATCGCGACGATCTGAATCACAACTATCGCTAATGACGCCAGGACGAACAGTGTGGTGAAGTCGCTGAAAGAGTTCGGCATGTCCGGGATCGGGACCCCAACGAGCTGAGCCATGACGCCGTACGCGGGGATGTCGAGCCGGGCTTGGTCGTTCGAGCCATTCATCAGCAGAACGACTCCCCAACCGGTCGATGGTGAGATCACCATCGTGGAGTGGAAGTCACCTGGATCACCGTTGTGAGTCACGACGGGAGCGCCGTTGATGTCGGTCTCGTACCATCCCATGGCGTACTTGGTCTTGTCCGACATCGGCGGGACGCCGGTATGCAGTTGATCGATCCCAGCAGCGGAGAGCACATGCGTGCCGTTGTACTCACCGTGGTCAAGGTTGACGATGAGCCAGCTGCACATGTCTTCCACACTGGCTGTAATGAGTCCGGTCGGCGTGATTGCCCTGTTCTCGCTGAGGCCGCCGCCGGGCACTGGGCGGTTGAACCAGTACTGGTGGCCTGTCGCGAGGCCATGGCTCTTGGCATCGTCCAGGTGCGCGAACGACTGGTTCATACCGAGCGGTGCCAAGACATGCTCTTGGACGTAATCTTCATAGCTCTGACCGGATGTGACCTTGATGAGCAGGCCAAGCGTGGTGTAGTTCCGATTGGAGTACTGAAAAGTCGTTCCAGGATCGTGGGTGAGTTCGACATCTTTGGACTTGGCAACCTCACGCTCCAACGCATCGTCGGCCGTGTCGGTCTGGGACATGTAGCTCATCCCCGCCGATGTCGGTATTCCGCTGACCTGGTTCAGCAGGTGGCGGACGGTGATGCGCTTTGATGCTTCCGGATCGCTCACGCGGAAGTCGGGAAGGTATTGCTGTACTGGTGCGTCGAGCTGGATCTTGCCTGCCTCGACGAGCTGCATGACCGCCAGGGCTGTGAACGATTTGCTCATCGACCCGATCTTGAAGGGCGTATTTGCCGCCACCGCGGTTCCGTCATCATCAGCATCGCCGAACGTCTGGATGTGCACGATCT
>JAICEV010000221.1 GCA_025923975.1 Propionibacteriaceae bacterium | reverse complement strand
GACTTTACCTGGGATTTGCTGACGCCTACCTGTACAGGGGTGCCCCTGGCTGGTACGACAACAACGCCGGTGAGCTCAAGGTCACGGTTGACATCGTGTCGGACTGAGGTTGTTACCTAGACACGATGTGAGGCCGCGGTCTGACCCAGAGGCCGCAGGTCCCACTGGTCGTTCGGGGTCTTGATGATCTTGACCGCGCAGCAGGCGAAGGCCAGCGTCATCAGCAGCCAAGCCGCCATGTCGACCGCAGGCATCTGGAGGAACACGAAGGCCAGGAAGTGCACCGGCGTAGTCAGCAGCATGGCGAGCCAGCCGACGGTCGGGATGCTGCCGCGCAGGGCCAGCCCCATCAAGATCGTGCCGAGGAAGTGGCCCAGAACGAAGAGATTGGTGCTGAACCCTGGAATCCCGGTCGACCACATTTCGTCGATCACAACGGCACCGACATCGCGTTGCGCAACCGGCAGCGAGGCTCCGATCAGGTAGAGGTTGTCGATCGCGAAGAGAGCGAAGCCCCCGATAAGGCCCATCAGGTTCACCGCGAGCGCGATGGTTGTGAGCACCGGCCGGCGACGCCGCGAGAGCCGCCCAGCCGCGAGAAAGGCCGGAATCACGCATGCGAGCGAGATGAAGCCGAGCAAGGCGAAGGTGAACTGCCGGTCGGGGTTGGCCGCGATGAGGTCGAGCGTCCGCCTGGTGTCGGAGTCGTCGGTCTGGAATAGCCGCCCGATAGCGATACAGGTCGGGGGGATGGGGAGGATGATCGCGGCCGCGTACCGCTGAAAACTCCGGACGTCGCGGACCCGGCGTACTCGGCCGCTGTCGTTTTTGATCTTGGACTTGCTTGCTTCGGTAACTGACATGGTGACCTCCGGTGTGCATGGAACTGCCTGTTCCTGCACTGTGCCGCCGTCTACACGGGTCCTGCAGGAGAATTCCTGCTGGCTCACCCGGGAGGCTGCCCGGGCGGCTGAGGAGTCAACTCCCTAGTCGCCGGGACTTTGAGGGGGGATCATGAGGGCATGCCGAAGCGGCTCACGGTCCTGGCGTACGCGCTCTTCGGGTTCTCGGTGCTACTCGCCGGAGTCGCCGTGGTGGGCGCGCTGGTACTCCGAATCGACATCGAGACGGCCTGGTCCGCCTACTTGATCACCAACACGACGATCGGTCTGTCGGCGGCACCGTGTGGTCTCTTGATTGCGCGTGCCAAACCCGATAACCCAATCGGCTGGCTCTTTTTGATCATGGGTATTGCCCCGCTACTTACTGCGGCGGCAACTCCCTTCATGTTCTATGGCGCCGCGCACGACTGGCCCCAGTTCCTGCTGCGGCTCTTGGTGACGGTGTACATGTTCTCGTGGTCGTGGGGGGTCTTCTGTTGCCTTCCCTTGATCTTGCAACTGTTCCCGACCGGGAAGCCGGTGAGCCGACATTGGTGGGTGCTGTGCTGGCTAACGGTCGCTGCTGCAGCCCTGGGCAACATGTTCGTCGGTCCGACCCCCGACTACGGCGCCTCGTCCTTCCTCGTTGCGCCGTGGTGGGCGGTCACAGAGGGAATTGCACAGAACCTCGCGCTGCCCATCTTTCTAGGTTCGATCGCCAGTTTGGTCGTGCGGTTCGTCCGAGGCACGGAGACCATCCGCCAGCAGGTGTTGTGGCTGCTGGCCGCAGTCATCCTCGTCACCCTCATCAATGTGCCTTTAATGTTCCAGGACAACATCCCAACCGGTCGCTACATCCTGATCCTGTTGAGCTTCCCGCTGATCCCGGTCGGGGTGACCATCGCGGTACTGCGGCACGGCCTCTATGACGTGCGGATCGTGGTATCCCGGCTGGTCGTCTATGCCTTGCTCACCGCCGGCGTGATTGCGGTCTATGTGGGCATGGTCGCGGTGCTTGATCGGGTGCTACAGGGCCTGGGAGCACCGGTAATCGCCGCACTCGCCATCGCGCTAGCCTTCAATCCCGTCCGGGTCCGCCTGCAGCGTCTGGTCGACCACGCTGTGTACGGCACTCGCCGGGACCCGGTGGCTGCGGTGTCTGCGGTTGGCCAGCGACTGGCCGGTGATGATCTTGGTGGGGTCGTCAGCGCGCTCCGTGAGACGCTCCGGTTGAGCTATGTGGCAATCGAGAAGTCGGATGGCAGCACCGCTGAGAGCGGTGAGCCCATTGCCAACTCGCAGGCATGGCCTCTGACTTACGACGGCAAACCGGTCGGGAAGCTCCTTGTCGGCCCACGCCACGGCGAGCGCCGACTCTCTCGCTCCGACGAGAAGGTGATGGATTTGGTGGCTGCGCCAATTGCGATCGTGCTGCATGCGCAGTTACTCACCGAAGATCTGAAGGCCTCGCGGGAGCGCGTCATCGACGCAGCCGAGGAAGAGCGGACCAGACTGCGTCGCGAATTGCACGACAGCCTGGGGCCGCTGCTCACCGGTGCGGCGTTCAAGGCCGACGGCATTGTCCTTGCGGCTCAGCACCGGCCGGAGCGGGCTGAATCGTTGGCGATCGAGCTTGCTGATCAGCTGCGGCAGTCCGTGGAAGCCGTACGCCAGCTGGCGTACGGACTGCGCCCGGCCGCCTTGGACGAGCTCGGGCTGGTTGCGGCGCTGCGCGAGGAGGGCAGACGGTTCAGCCCGGTCAAGGTGATCATTGATGCGCCCGATTCCTTACCCGCACTTCCCTCCTCGGTGGAGGTGGCTGCCTACCGCATCGCAGCCGAGGCGTTGACCAACATCGTCCGGCACTCAGATGCAAAACTTGCCTCGGTGCAGCTGATCACAAACAACGGCACGCTTGAAATGATCATCACCGACAACGGCACTTCTACCGCACCTTGGTCGCCCGGGCTCGGGCTGGCCTCGATCAAGAGCCGAGCTGCAGAGATTGGTGGGGGCTGCGAAGCGGGTCCGACAGCCGACGGCGGTCGCGTAGTCGCCACACTCCCGCTGCGGGACAGCCGATGATCAAGGTATTGGTTGCAGATGATCATCCCGTAGTTCGGGACGGTTTGCGAGCGCTCTTCGCCGAATACCCCAACATCGACTTGATCGGCGAGGCAGGCACCGGTCGCGAGGCGGTCAAGGCAGCGGTGATCGACAAGCCCGATGTGATCATCATGGATCTCGCTATGCCGGACACCGACGGCTTCAGTGCCACCGCGGAAATCAACCGAGTAGCGCCTGAGGTAGCGGTGCTCGTGCTGACGATGAGCGATGACGACATCACGATGACCAAGGCCATGCGCTCCGGCGCTCGGGGCTACCTGCTCAAAGGAGCAACCAAGGAGGAAATCCTGCGAGCCGTCACGGCAGTCGCCGACGGTCAAGCGATCTTCGCGCCCGCCGTCGCCCAGCGGGTGCTGGCTCGACTCGGCGCGACGACCGCCGACGAAGATCCGTTTCCTCAGCTGACTCCGCGTGAGCATGACGTCCTGAGATTGCTCGCCCAGGGCCTTTCCAACTCCGCTATTGCTGATCGGTTGGGACTCTCGCTGAAGACCGTCAACAACAACACCTCGTCGATCTTCAGCAAGCTCAACGTCGCTTCTCGTACCGAAGCGGCAATCCTTGCCCGCGATCATGGCCTCGGCCACAACTGAACCACTACCAGCAGGTGAAGCCGCCATCGACGAGCAGGTCCACTCCGGTGCAGAAGCTGGCGGCGTCGCTGAGTAGGAAGATGGCGGGCCCGACGAGTTCGTCGACGGTGGCCATCCGGCCGAGCGGGGTATCAGCCTCAAACTTCACGACCTGTTCGGCGACCTCCGGACGCAGGTTCATAGGCGTGGCCGTATAGCCGGGGCTGATGGAGTTCACTCGGATGCCGCGGTGGGCCCATTCCATCGCCAGGCTTCGACTGAGATGTACAACCGCTGCCTTCGAGGCGTTGTAGTGGGCCTGGAGCAGTCCACGGTTGACGATGGATCCGGACATGGAAGCGATGTTGACAATCGCGCCTCGGCCACGCTCGAGCATCGCCCGGCCCTCTGCCTGGCACGACAGGAACACTCCGGTGACGTTGATCTCGATCACGCGCTGCCACTGGCTCAGGGGCATCTCCTCTGCCGGCGCGGCGTTGGCAATACCTGCACTGTTGACCGCCAAGGTGAGCGGACCGAGTTCGCTTTCCGCGTCCCGGACTGCATCGCTAAGGATGTCGCCATCCATGACGTCGCCCGGCACAGCGATGGCACGCTGTCCGGCATTCATGATCTCGTCGCACACCTCGCCCAAAGGCGTTTCCGGCAGGTCAAAGCACGCGACATTGGCGCCGGCGGCGGCTAGCCCCAAAGCGATGCCGCGGCCGATACCGCTAGCAGCACCGGTGACGAGTGCCGTCTGCTGGTCGAGGCGGAAGTTGGGCAGGGTCATGGCGCTCCTTTGCTTGATCCGAGCATGCACGCATCCCGATCATTTGAGCATGCTCGACCCTCAGCAAGGCGCCTTGGCCCAGCGCGTACCTGGAAAGATCAAATACGGCGGTTCTTGCGAGCCTTGGACGGCAGCGGCTCGCTGCCGGGTGTCCAGTTCAGAATGCTGGACCGCTCCAAGAACTCATCGGAGCTGATGTCTCCACGAGCGAAGCGTTCAGCAAGGATGCGCTTGGCGTCGTCCTCGGGTGATCGGTGACTCGCCAGTCCGGGCAGGGGAAGTTTGCCCTGGCGCCACAAGTACAGCGCGGCGAGGACTAGCAGTAGCAGCAGTAGCAGGCTGCCGAGGAAAGGCAGCATGGACAACGAACTTTCGACTGCGTGGTGCCCGTGGCCTCCGTCGAAGGGTCCGCGTGGGGGCATAAGTCAAACCTTTCTCGCGAGCTTCGCTCTTCTCGTGACCTTGATCGTTCAAAACCTGCCTAGGGCTCAGTCATGCTCAGGCTGGCAGCCAGCTGTGAATGGTCTTCAGCTGTGATCACTCACTCGGGTCCTCGGCCTCGTCTGCCAAGATCAAATAAAGCGAGCGCCGAGCCCGGGTCAACACCTGCGCGGCGGCCTCGACCTGCGCGGCGCTGCCGCTGATGGCGATCTGGCGTGCTGCCGCATGCAGCTCACGCAACGGATCTCTCAGGTCTGGGCCAGCGGGCCGGTCGGCGAACCCGGCGAAGGGGTCGCCCAATCGAGCGCTGCGTTCCGTCACGTACGTGCGCCCCTCTTCGGTGAGGGTCACCAGACGACGGCCACCCTCTTCTTGGGTTGTGACCAGGCGCTCGTCCTCAAGCTGTGCGATCGTCGGATACACCGCACCTGGGCTGGGCCGCCAGGCGCCACCGGTGCGGTCGCTCATCGCCTGCATGATCTGGTAGCCGTGCATCGGCTCGTCGGCCAGTACCAACAAAATGGCGGTGCGCACATCACCGCGGTGGATACGGCCACGACCACGGTCGCGGCCTCGGTCGCGGCCTCGACCTCCAGGCCCGCCGCGTCCACCGCGTCTGCCGCGGTGATCGTGCGGACGGTGCGCGTGGCCGCCAGGCCCGCCCTCGCCACTCGCTGGCTGATCCCAGCCAGCTCCAGGCCGGCGCTCAGACTCCTCGAACGCGCGTCCAACTCTGTGTCGCATTTAAGTCTCCCTCTCTTAGACGACACGATCACGATATATCGCGATACGCTCAATTGCAACGCGTAGGTAGAGAACTTGGGGCGACGAAGAGATCAAGGCTGTGCTGTGGTCACAGCCATCCTTTGCGCCTGAAGATGATGAAGAGCGCTAGGGCGAGGATGATGATGATCAACGTGGATGCTACGAAGCCGGCCGTCGTCTCGAAGCCGGGGTAGGGCACGTTCTGACCGAAGAAGCCTGTCACTGCCGTAGGCACGGCAACTATCGCGACCCACGCGGTGATCCGGCGCATGTCCTCGTTTTGTTGAACTCCGGTCGATGCTGATTTCTCGGCCGCTATGGTCAGGTGCGTCGAGGTCCGCGTTTGGTAGAACTCGATAACGCCGTGCAGGAACTCCCGCTGCCCGTCAGCCATGGTCTTGATGACGTCGAATTGATCTGCAATATCGGCAAACAGTGGGGGCGCGGCATCAGGTAGGAAGCGGACAAGCCGTGCCGTCCGCCCGTACGACGCACTGCTGTGCGTGGCTATTGTGCGGAGGGCGAGGAGCACGTACCACACCTGGAACAGCTCCTCCAAGAATGCTTCTGGATCCTCCATGTCCTCTTCGAGCATGACCCGCTGCTCTAGCTGCCCCGACTCTTTGGCGAAGTCGGCAATCAAATCTGCCTCGCGTCGGATCATTGCCGAGACGATCCCGTACGACAACTCGAACGGCGAGGTCATGCGAAGCTGCTTCGCTTCGAGCCGCAACATCTTGACGGCTGCGTCCAGCAGACTGCCTGGCAGCCGTTCGGCGTCAACGACCAGCCGCCACCTGTCGAACCAACCGGATGGCCTCTGATACTCCGCCACGCCACGGTGCTCCGTGTCCGGGCAGTACCCAAGTGGCTGGTACG
>JAICEV010000220.1 GCA_025923975.1 Propionibacteriaceae bacterium | reverse complement strand
GTGAATTCCGGGTAGTCCAGATCGACTATCTCGACCTTTCCTGGCCCCATATACGCGACGCCGCGGTTACCTGACATTTGGCCTCCTCGCTACCTGTGAACCCGCCAGCTGCGCTATCTCGTCGACTTCCGGCCTGGCACATGCCCCACCTCACCCAGCCGCACCACCGAACCCATTCTCGCGCGAGCCCTCGTGCCAGCTGAGCAAGGGTCCGGCAGCCCTCGCACTCAAAATTCCGACCATGCGGAGTTTTCGTTCCTGACTGCGCATGCCCTGGTCACCCGGCCCATCAGCCGCGACCTCCATGGGGCCCAGCCTGCCGGACCTCGGCTGGTACGACCTCCTCTGGGCCGAGAGGGTGGCCGCGTCAGCGGCAAACGATCAAGAATGACGGCACTTCGCATCAATTACTTCGACGCCCCGGCTGTGGGCTCGGCGGAAGCGACTTCGTAGCACCGCAACGCTCACAAGAACTCCGATCACCGTCGCCGCGCCGCCGCCGATCAACGTCCATCGTGGACCCATGGCTTCCGCGAGCCAGCCGAGCATTGGCGCGCCGATAGGCGTGCCACCCATCAGGACCATGATGTAGAGCGCCATAACGCGGCCGCGTAGCCCAGCACCGACGCCGAGCTGGATCGAGGCGTTGGCCGCAGTCAGGGTAAGCAGCGTGACCAGGCCCATAAGCGGCAGAGCTGCTGCGAACGTCAGGTAGCTGGGCGCCAGCCCGGTGGCTATCTCGACTATGCCGAAGATGACGGCCATTCCGACCACGAATTGGGGGTGCGGGCGAGTACGGCGCCGAGCCGCAATCAGGGCACCGACGAGGGAGCCGACCGCCAAGAGCGTGCCGAGGATCCCGTACGCCTGGGCGCTCCGGTGGAACTCCTGCTGCGCCATCAACGCGGTGGTCATCGTGAAGTTCAGGCCGAAGGTGCCAACGAAGAACACTACGCACATCACAAGCAGAATGTCCGGGCTGCTGCGGACATATGCCAGACCCTCGCGGAGTTGCCGCTTGGCTCGCGGTCTGGGCGGCACGGTGTGGAGTAGATGGCCGTCCATGATCAACAAAGCGATGATGAATGCCAGGTAACTGAGCGCGTTCGACAAGATCGCCCAGCCCGACCCGACCTGGGCGATCACCAACCCAGCGAGCGCCGGGCCGACAATCCGCGCGGCGTGGAAGGTGGCCGAGTTGAGCCCAATGGCGTTCGGGAGATGATCAGTACCAACGACCTCGGAGATAAAGCTCTGCCGTGCCGGATTGTCGAATGCGGTGCCTAAACCGAAGGCGAAGGCGATCAGATAGACCTGCTCGGTCGTCGCGACCCCAGTGATCGCCAGAATTCCCAGCGCCAGCGCGCAGAGCGCCAACCAGGACTGGGTGACCTTGAGAATCTGCCGCTTGTTGAAGCGGTCGGCAATCACGCCGCCGTAGGGGGACAGCAAAAGCATCGGCAGGAATTGCAGACCGGTGGTAATGCCGACGGCGATGCCGGAGCCGCCAGAGAGCTCAAGCACTAGCCAGTCCTGAGCCACCCGCTGCATCCAGGTACCAACGTTAGAGACGAACGAGCCCGTCAGATATGTGCGGTAGTTGCGCTGAACCAGCGCCGCAAACATGCCGCCTCGCTGCACTCGTGTGGCTGGAGGGATTGCTGCAGCGCGATCAGCCTCGGTTGTGGCCTGTTCGATGTCGACCCTCATCCCTGATTCAGTCTTTCCAGAACACCTATGGCCTGGCGCAGCACCTCACGATCGGCTGGCTCGAGTTTGGCGATACGGATTGCCAGCCATTCATCCCGCCGCCGACGGTTGGCCAAAAGCACTTGACGTCCAGCGTCGGTGAGTGTCACGAGGCATCGGCGGTGGTCCTGCGGATCCGAACGACGGGCTACGTAGCCGCGGGCCTCGAGGCCGTGGACGATGCGGGTCATCGATGGCGGCTGAACCTTTTCCTGCGCCGCCAGTTCCCCCATCAACTGATCGCCGGAGTTGAGGAGTACTGCCATTGCTGAAAGCTGGTTGGGGTTCAAGTCCAGCGAGTCGTCCTGCATTTGTCGGAGACGTCGTGCCAGCCGCATCACCCGCGGTCGAAGCGCCTGTGCCAGGCCGGCCGCGCTCCGCACATTCTCCTCAGTAACACCCACTTGCCTCAGCGTACTAGTTAGCAATGCTAAATATCAAGGCTATGCAGCCATTGCGTCCAACGGCTACGACGCGGCTGGGATGCGGCGACGGCGCCAGGAGAGCACGACAACAGTGCTGATCAACACCGCGCCCGCTGCCACCAGACCAATCGCAGCGCCGACGGCGTCGTCGATGATCCGGTATAGCGAGACCGGCCAGATACTCAGCAGAATTGCGCAGCCGATCACTGCGTACGCATAACGGCGGGTCAGCACGAAAGCACTTAGTAGGGCAGCGCTGACGATGGTTGCAGCAACGAGCGAAAGCCATTCCCCATGCGGGGTAACCATCTGCAAAGCGATGCTGGTGGCCCAGCCACTGAGGCCGGCGAGGGACCAGGCGAGGGTACGGCTGAGTAACAGACCACTGGCGGTGAGGACCAAGCCCACCAGCAGAAACCCGACCGCCAAATGCATTGCGACTGCGTTAGGAGCTGCCCCAGTGGTGCCTGGACTGTCGATCACGTTGAACACGACGGCGCACACCAACAACATGGCGCCGGACCAGCCCGAGACCAGAAAGGCGCCCGAGCGGAGCAGCACCGCGCCGATCGCCGAGGCCAGCACCACGAGCGCCGCTGACACCACGAACTTTTGATCTTCGAAGACAACCAGATAGGCGAAGCCAGCCGCGTAGCAGGCCAAGGCTAGCAAGATGCGGCCGAGTTCCGGCCGAGCCCGACCCTTGATCAACGCAGCACCGCCGAGAGCAGGAACCACCAGGGATGCGACAGCCACTAGCTTGCGTCCCGTGCTGCCGAGGTCATCCCAGAAGAAGGAGCCGAGCATGATCACCGCGCCCAGCACGAGCACGCCGCCGACATAGCCGAGGACCTCCAGCACCGCGGAGCTCCTCGGGACGGATCGGGGCGGCGCCTGCTCGACTGTTACCGGCAGCGCATCCCGCCGATCGGCACGGGCCGCATCCACCAGTTCCTCGGCTTGCGACGCCGAGAGAACCTGCTCCTCAACCAGCCGAGCAAGCTGGCTTTCGAGTCTGTTCACCACCACATCCTGCCGTGAGGCTAGCCGAGATTCGTTCAGCACGAGCGGATCCCTGTGCACGGCTGGCCTGGCGTCCGCCCAGCACTAAAGTGATTGCCATGGAGGAGCCGGTCGAGCACCACCACTTCTTGGTGCAGGCACCGGTGCCGGCCGTTGACGTGGACGGCCTGGCAGTCGTCACTGTTGGCACGGCAATCTTCGGCCTGGTATCGGTGGTCTTTGCATTCGCCTATGACTGGCTTGCGGCAAACGGTCATGGCATCTGGCTGCAGGTCAGCGTGAGCGGCTTCGTCCTCGGTCTCATCGGACTGGCGTACTGCTGGAACCGGCGCCGTCGTCGGCGCGCCGCCGACCGCTGATTACAGACTGAAGCGTTCCTCGTGTAGTTGATGGCGCGGTAAGCCGCTATCCATCAACGAACCACGTACTCGGGCGGCCAGCCCGGGTGAGGCGCAGAGGTAGACGTCATGATCCCTGACATCGCCGACGATCCGGTTCAACGCATGTGCGCTGATGTCGTTCGCGGTATCGCTTGACGGTCCCACCAGGTAGACCACTCGGGCGCCAGACCGCTCGGCAATCTCATCGATCTCGTGTTTGAGCACCAGATCCTGTTCCTTCGAGGCGCGATAGACGAGGGTGATGTCTTTGCCTGGCAGGTCGATCACCTCGAAAAGGGAACGCATCGGCGTGATTCCAACGCCGCCAGCGATCAGTAACACCCGCGGCCGGCGGCGTCGCCGGCTAGTGATGACACCGTACGGGCCCTCCGCGAAGACCAAGGTGCCACGCGGAACCGCAAAAAGCCGTCGCGTCCCATCGCCGCTCGCCTTGATGGTGATCCGCAGCCGATGGCGGGTTGGTGGGGCGGAAAGGGAGAAGGGGTACGCCGAGCGCCAGGTCTCGCGGGTAAGAAACCGCCACCGAAAGAACTGGCCTGGCTCCGCCCGCAACTCATCCAGGTGCTGACCGGACATCAGCACGCTCATCACATCCTCGGATTCCTGCCGGACATCCTCGACTCTCAGCCGGTGCCGCCAAAGCTGAAAGATCGGCTGGAACACCCGCCAGCGCAGAACCAACGCAAAGGCGTAGCAATACAGCAGTGCCCAAGCAATCTGTAACCACCGTCGTCCGACCAGGTCGGGACCCGCTAGCTGGTGCACAAACCCGAAGCCGACAGCCAGGTAGGTGAGCAAGTGCAGGAAGTGCCAACGCTCGTAGGAGATGCGTCGTCGTACCGCGCGTATGGAGGTCACTCCGATGAGCACCAAGATCACGGTGCCGACTAAGGCGGTCATCAGCCCAGGAAGGTTGAGCACTTGATACGTCGCTGCAATCAGATCGATCGACTCAACCTCAGCCCAGGCTGCTACCGCGGCAAAGGCATGCAGCACCGTCAGAATGATCACCAGTGGCGCGCCCCAGGCATGCCAGCGCGATAGCCGCCCGGCACCTACCCCACGCTCCAGCCACGGAGACCTCGACATCAAGATCAACATGATCGCGGCGCCGTAACCGGCTGCCATCCCACTGACCTGAGCCATCAAGGAAGCACTGAAGTCGATCGGTAGTCCGCCACTGACGAAGCCCTGAAGTACCGCTAGGGCGGCGCCAAGGTAAACAACCACAACCAGTGTGATCGCTGTTATTCCCGGCGGTCGCACGGCGTAACAGTCTCGTCAGGGAGAGGCCACGTGGCCGTGGTGTACGACCGTGGGCGAGATATCAGGGGCACTTACGCCGAGATTGACGCCGATTGCGGTCGCTGCACCGAAGAGCGTGACGGTCACTATTCGCAGAGTCCAGCGAATCAGCGAGGGAGAAGCGGTTACCGAAGACCGCGTGATACGAGGGATCCGGCGCTGATAATCAAGTGCCGCGTCCGACATGGTGATTCTCCTGCGCTAGGAAGAACCCCCCGAGAGTCAAGAGTCTGATGGACACCTCGACTGAGCGTAACCAGTTTGTGACCAACGTCACACGACAGGAAACACTTAAGTGAGCAGCATTGCCACGATGTTCTGTCGCAGCCGCCAAGCTACCCGGTCCACTTCTTTCGGCCGTGTCTGTGTCTCATCAGTCGAATAGCGAGATGGGAGCATCCCATTCGATGGTGTCCCAGATCGGCGGCGGTAGGTCGTCCACCTGCTCGTCGGCCAGCACATTTGAATGGGCCCCGCAGCCATGGTCGACGCTGACGACAGTTCCCTCGGACACCGAGAAGGCATTGGCGCAAACGCCGAACAACGTGCCAAGACTGCCCTGCAGCCGAATGAAGAACCCGCAGGTCTCACAGACGTCGGGAGCGAGCTTGCTGAGCAGATTGTCCGGGCCGCCCTCTCCTGCCAGCCAGCGCTCGGCTGCATCCTCTCGACCCTCCGGTGAGAGCACCCGTTCGCGACCCACGCCAACCTCCGCGACGACGGAGCGGATCAGACTCTTCTCTGCCGGTTCCGGGTCGGCGGCAGCCTCACCCCCGGTATAACCCGGCTCCAGCCGCGGATCATCGCCCGAACTGGGCAGGAGTACGCCAGGGGTCACATCTTTAGGCTGGATTCGCTCGGTCCACGGCACCCAGGGCTGCGCCAGCAGCGCCCCCTCACCGGGCAGCAGCACAATTTCGTCGATACTGACGACACGAGAACGCGCCGCCCGAGCTACGGTCACTGACCAGCGCCAGCCGCGATAGCCCGGGTGCGGGCAGGCGAAAAAGTGGCTGACTACTCGGGTGTCCTCCGCCTGCGCGCCGATATATTCACCCACGCCGATCACGCCGGCGATCTCTTCGACCGCAGCGCGGGCAAGATCGACGGCGGCGAGACACACCGCGTCGGGCTGGGTCGTACCGGTGCTCGAAGCCATGTCCCCCATTCTGGCAGTGATCGCGCCGCCGCCGTGCTGAGGAGGAGCGAGGTGGACTGGCTCCTCGTCCCCGAGCGACGACGAAGTAGGCGGCAACCATGGCGCGATCACAGCGAGCGAAGCGAGCAATCAAACACTGATCGCGCCGCCGCCGTGCTGAGCAGGCTGGCGCGGCGCTGTCCTGGACGAACGAGGGAGCAGACACGCCTTTCGTCTGCGACCGAGTGAGGAAGGCAGCGACTCACAGCGCCAGCCTCAGCGAGCGGAGCGAGCAATCCACACGGAGCGAGGTGGACATGCTCCTCGTCCCCGAGCGACGACGAAGTAGGCGGCAACCATGGCGCGATCACAGCGAGCGAAGCGAGCAATCAAACACTGATCGCGCCGCCGCCGTGCACAGATCGCGCCGCCGTT
>JAICEV010000219.1 GCA_025923975.1 Propionibacteriaceae bacterium | reverse complement strand
GAGACGATGATTGCCTTGGTCAACGGACGTCCCTACGCCCGCGACGATCAAGATCCACCGCTCCGACTGGATGAGCAGCCCGAGGTGGTGGCGCGGTTTGCCGCCTCAAGGAACGCCGCGCTTGACACCGTCCAGACCACCCAGGGCTCTGTGCGTTACGGCACCGTGCCGGTGCGAGTGGCAGGTTCGCTTGACACCGGTGTGTTCGTGGTCGCCGTCTTCCGCGATCTGGAACGCGCCGATATCAACAGTTCGAGCTGGACTTCCGCAGCGGTTGCCTTCGGCACGCTCGCCCTCGCCGCAGTCGCCGCCCTGCTGATCGCAGGACGTGTCCTCCGGCCGATCCGCCTCGTGCGGCTCACCGCCGAACGAATCTCCGCTACGGACCTGTCCGAGCGGATTCCAGTGGAGGGCAACGACGACGTGGCGGAGCTGGCCCGCACGTTCAACGGCATGCTCGATCGCCTGCAAACCACCTTTGAGGCGCAGCGGCAATTTCTCAACGACGCCAGTCACGAGCTGCGGACGCCTATCACTATCGTGCAGGGACACCTCGAGCTGCTCGAATCGGATCCCACCGCGCGGTCGGAATCCCTAGCTATCGTGATGGACGAGCTTGAACGGATGCGCCGCATAGTCGAGGACTTGCTGATGCTCGCACAATCCGACAGCCCGAATTTCCTGCGCATTAGCGAGGTCGATCTGGAGCCATTTATCGATGAAGTCCTCGATAAGGCGCGGACGCTTGCACCAAGAAAGTGGTATCTCGACCACCGAGCCGAAGGCGTAGCCCTGCTCGACCGTCAGCGCATTACTCAGGCAATGCTGCAGCTGGCGCTTAATGCCACACAGCACACCACTACAGATCAGGAGATTCATCTCGGCACAGAGATTCATGGGGCTGAGCTACGGCTGTGGGTGCGGGACACCGGTTCAGGAGTACCGCCGGCAGACCGGGAGCGAGTATTCGACAGGTTTGTTAGAGGGGGCAACACCGACAAAGAAGGCTCTGGCACTGGGCTCGGCTTGGCCATTGTCCGTGCAATCGCTCATAGCCACGGCGGCCGTGTAGTTTTAGTCGAAACCTCCTTTGGAGGAGCAGAGTTCCGGCTGGAATTGCCACTGCAATCACCAGAAGGAGGTCTGGCGCCCGCTTCGAAGGACAATGCGGAGTTGATGCGGTGAGCCGAATCTTGATTGCCGAGGATGAGCCCCGTATCTCCTCCTTCATTGAGAAGGGGCTACGAGCCAGCGGTCTAGCGACGACCGTGGTGGCGAGCGGTGTTCAGGCTCTTGCCATGGCTCGCAGTGGTGAGTTCGACTTGATGATCTTGGACATCGGGCTCCCCGAACTCGATGGGTTCACGGTGCTGCATGCCCTTCGCAGTGGTTCGGTCGACTTGCCCGTCCTGATCCTCACGGCCCGCGACGGGATCGACGACACCGTGGCGGGACTGCGCGGTGGGGCCGACGATTACATGTCCAAACCGTTCCGCTTCGATGAGCTACTGGCGCGTGTTCAGCGCCGCCTACGTACGCCAAGCCAGACCGTTGGAGCTAACGTTCTCACTCACAATGGCATTAGCTTGGACTTGCACACCAGACGACTCCACTGCGATGGCAACGCCACCGACCTCACCGCCCGCGAGTTCACCTTGGTCCAAATGTTCTTGACTCATCCCGGTCAGGTCCTATCAAGAGAGCAAATACTGAGCCACGTCTGGGGCTACGACTACGAGCCCGGTAGCAACATCGTCGAAACCTATATCCGCTACCTGCGCAGAAAACTTGGCCCTGACCGCATCGAGACGGTCCGCGGCATGGGTTACCGACTTCGCGACTGAGAGGGCTCCAGGACTGGGCGAGTCCATCGCGCTGACCAGGCAACAAGGGGCCATACTGATCCGCAATGTTCAGTCACCCGACTCGCTCGCGGAAGGAACCGAACTATGGCACCTGTTCGAGTCGCCATTGTGGGCGTCGGGAATTGCGCGGCCTCGCTCGTGCAAGGTGTTCACTACTATCGGAATGCAGCGGTCGAGGACCGTGTGCCCGGGCTCATGCACGTGAAGTTCGGGGACTACCACGTGGGCGATATCCGGTTCGTCGCTGCGTTCGACGTTGATGCGAAAAAGGTCGGGCTAGATCTGTCGCAAGCCATCGGCGCTAGCGAGAACAACACCATCAAATTCGCCGACGTTCCGCCGCTCGAGGTACGGGTCCAGCGCGGACCCACACTCGACGGCTTGGGGGAGTATTACCGGGAAACCATCACCGAAGCCGACCGGGAGCCGGTCGATGTCGTTGCCGTGCTCCGTGAAAATCAAGTCGACGTGCTGGTCTCATACCTACCCGTGGGTTCGGAAGAGGCAGACAAGTTCTACGCACAATGTGCGATCGACGCCGGCGTGGGGTTTGTCAACGCCTTGCCAGTCTTCATCGCCTCCGACCCCGTTTGGGCCCAAAAATTCTCTGACGCGGGCGTACCCATTGTCGGGGACGACATAAAGAGCCAAGTTGGTGCCACGATCACGCACCGTGTGCTGGCAAAACTCTTCGAGGACCGTGGTGTGAAGCTCGAGCGCACCTATCAGCTGAATTTCGGCGGCAACATGGACTTCAAGAACATGCTGGAGCGTTCCAGGCTGAAGTCGAAGAAGATTTCGAAGACGCAGGCGGTAACTTCCCAGATCCCGCACGAGATGCGCGATGCCGACGTCCACATCGGTCCAAGCGACTTCGTCCCTTTCCTCGACGATCAGAAGCATGCCTTGGTCCGCCTCGAGGGGCGCGGCTTCGGCGATGCACCGATCCGCCTGGAGTACAAGCTCGAGGTTTGGGACTCTCCCAACTCGGCCGGCATCATCATTGACGCACTTCGCGCCTGCAAGATCGCCATGGACCGGGGCATCGGAGGGCCAGTTCTCAGCGCGAGTTCTTACTTCATGAAAAGCCCACCTGTGCAGTACGACGACTCAACCGCGCGGGAAGAGGTCGAGCGGTTTCTTCGTGGCTGATCCCGCGTTTCCTCGCTATTCCGCCCGCGACAGGCATCAACCCTTTCCGCCCGACCCCTGAAGGTCTTCTGATGTCTATCTGGGGACTTTCGGCCCTGCGTCCGGGACACCGCTGACGGCACATTGGAAGGAGTAAGAAAGGCGGAGCGACATGACAAAGATCTTGATCGCGTACGGGACAACCGAAGGACAGACGTCCCGGATTGCTGATCATATTGCCGACGTAATTCGCAAGCATGGCGTCGAGGCGCAAGCGCTAGACCTCAAAGGATCGAAGGATGTCAGCCCGGCTGATTACGACGCTGTGATCGTCGGCGGCTCGATCCATATGGGGAAGCATCAGGAGGACGTTGCCGACTTCGTTCGCACGAACCGTGCCGCGCTTGAGCGCCTCCCGTCCGCGTTCTTCTCGGTGAGCTTGGCCGCTCACGGCGACATGGAGAACGCTGAGGCGTACGTCGCGAACTTCGAGCAGCAAACGGGTTGGCATCCTACAAAGGTCGGCCTCTTCAGCGGCGCCCTGCTGTACCGCGAGTACGGGCTGCTTAAACGCTGGATGATGAAGCGGATCGTCCGTGACAAACCAGGCATTCTCAGTACCGACACGTCACGTGATCATGAGTACACCGACTGGGAGCAGGTGAAGCGGTTCACCGAAGACTTTCTGGGACGACTCGTTCCAGAGGACACCGCAAAGACCACGGGCTAGCGCGATCTGGCGGGGCTCGAGCCCCGACAGCGCCTCACTACGATGTCGGATGAGATGGATGCGCTCTCGGCATCGCGGCTCGCCGACCTTGCTGGCACGACAGCTGAAGAGGTTCAGCGGCTGGTCGACCTCGGCATCTTGATCACTGACAGTGCCGGTTTGTTCCGGACCAGTGACGTTCAGAAGGTGCGCTTGCTGGAAGCGTGCGAGCGGGCTGGCCTTCCGGTCCAGGGAATAGCAGCGGCCGTCGGGAAGGGGAGTTTGTCCTTCGATTTCCTGGAGGCCGCCCCGTACCGGCGCTGGGCGGTCCGCTCTGGGCGCTCCTACCGCGAGGTCAGTCGGGACACCGGGATCTCGTTGGACGCGCTCATCAGCGCTTTGGAGTCGATGGGATTCGCCAAAATGGCGCCTGACGAGCCCATCCGGGAGGATGAGCTGGAGGACATCGTCCCGATGCTCCAACTCGCGCATTCCATAGGCAATCTGGACCAGGGATTGGCTCGAATCGGCCGAGCCTGGGCAGAGGGCCTGCGCTTGGCCGCGACGGCCGAGAATCAGGACTACACCGTCCGCTTCGGACGGCTGCTGAAGTCCGGCACCGACCTGTGGGCTGCCAAAGAACAAGCCGTGCGACTGGCAACCGAGCTACTGCCGATGGTGGACCAGGCACTGATGGCCTGTTATCGCCGGCAGCAAGAACTGGTTTGGACCGAATCCCTGGTTGAGGACATCGAAAATGAGTTGGATGCGGCTGGGATAGCCGGGCGATCTGAGCGCGTCCCGGCTATGTGCTTCTTGGATCTGGTCGGCTACACACAGCTGACGGACGAGCGCGGCGACCAGGCGGCCGCAGAGTTAGCCGAAGCCCTGGCGGTGCTGGTCGATGGGTCCGCGCGCCAGCACGGCGGGTTGCCGGTGAAGTGGCTGGGCGATGGGGTGATGGTCTACTTCCGCGAGCCGCCCGGAGCAGTGTTGGCAGCCCTTGACATGGTTGAGGAGCTCTCGGCGGCCAGGCTGCCTCCGGGTCATCTCGGCATCGCGGCTGGGCCGGTCGTGGCGCAGGGCGGTGACTATTTCGGCCGCACCGTGAACCTGGCCGCCCGAATCGCGGCCCACGCCGGACCTGGACAGGTCCTGGTCAGCGAGAGCGTGGCCGAGGGCGGCTCGCCATCAGGCGTCGAACTTGTGAAAGCTGGTGAAGTGCACCTCAAAGGGTTCGCCAGGCCAGTGATGTTGTTCGAGGCCTGGGCCATCTAGGGTTCAAGCGCTGCGGTCGCGTCTTCGCCAGCTCAATGCCCAAGCACAGATTCGCCGAGATGTGAGCTGTATTGCCCACTATTCGGATAGGTTTTCTTCCGTGACTGTTCTGGTCGATGTTGATCTTCCTCGTTACGAGAGCGCGGAGGTCGTCGTGTCTGCCCCTGACGCTGGCCCGGGAAATTGGGCGGGTGGCGCGAGCTGCGTTCTGATGAACGGGATGTTCTGGCTGGCGTACCGGGTCCGTCGTCCTTTGGATGCCGGGCGTGGTGTCGGCGTCGTGGTCGCAAAGTCAGTGGATGGCGTCAACTTCAAGCCAGTCTGCGAGGTGAGCCGCGAGGCGTTCGGCGCCGCGTCTCTGGAACGGCCCGTGATCATGCCAACCGACTTCGGTTGGCGGCTCTACCTCAGTTGCGCAACGCCGAACTCCAAGCACTGGTGGATCGACGCATTGGACGCGGAGCGGCCCGAGGAGTTGCCGTTCGGTGATCGGCACCTGGTGCTCGCCGGTGACGATCAGTGGGCGGCAAAAGACCCGGTGATCATTCGCGATCATGGGCGTTGGCGGATGTGGGTGTGCTGCCATCCGCTCGCGGAGCCGGGGCAAGAGGATCGGATGATCACCCGCTACGCCACCAGCGTTGACGGCCTGCACTGGCGGGACCACGGAGTAGTACTGCGCGGCAGACCGGGCACCTGGGATGCCCGTGGCACCCGGATAACTGCGATCTTGGACGCGGAACCGCTGACCGTGCTTTACGACGGGAGGGCCCATGCTGCAGAGAATTGGTTCGAGCGGACTGGCCTGGCCCGCGAGCAGGATGGAATCCTGGTGTGCGTCGGCGATGCTCCGATCGCCGAGTCTCCAGACAGCGACGGCTCACTGCGCTACGCGAGCGCTGTTCCGCTAGCAGATGGCCGTACTCGGTTCTATTTCGAAGCTGCCCGCCCGGATGGGTCACACGATCTCATGACCTGCGTCTGATCATTTGATCACGGTACTTGATCAAGCTTGATCGGAATGACCGCTCGCCGTCCGTTCGGCAAAAGAACCCCGACCGGCACCTGACCGCCAATCCTCGAACGACTCACCAAGCGTCTGCTCCAGGAGCTCGATGTCGTCCACGCAGTCCCCGAGAAGCCCCAGACGCTGTTCGGCGGGGAGCTTAGGCCGCTGGATAGGCCCACCGCGTTGCAGCAGGCTTACCAGTGGTTCGCTGGCCCGACGCCAGACTTGCGGTGGCAGGTAAGTCGCGGCTGCAGCACCCGCGCGAATCACCCGGCCGAGCACAGCAGCTCGTGCGCCAGGCTCCACGAACGGACGAGCGTTGTCCGGGGGGATCGTAGTGATCTGATTTTCAGCGATACCGAGAAAGAGTGCGACACGGTTCAGCGTCTCTTTGGGTTGAGACACCAGTTGCCGATAGCGAAGAACCAAGGCCCGCTCGCGTTCTATTCGACCCAGCAGATCCGCGAGTTGTTCGCCGTAACGCCCAAGG
>JAICEV010000218.1 GCA_025923975.1 Propionibacteriaceae bacterium | reverse complement strand
TCGCAGGCACAGCACCGGTATTCCTAACCAGCTTCGTAACATCCCAAGGCCTATTCCTAGCCAAGGTGTGTGCGGCCGCAACCGTCGTCTCGCTGCCGGTGATCATCGCCGGCTTCGCAGCCCAAGACAAGCTGGTCCAAGGTCTATCCCTCGGCGCTGTTAAGTAAGGCCCAGGTCAGATGACTGCTCTGAACCAGGCCAACCTCGGATCCCTCTCGATTCCGGTGCCGAGTTACGACCGTTCCCAAGTGAGGGTCGGGATGGTGCACTTCGGTGTCGGCGGGTTCCACCGGGCCCACCAGGCGATGTACATCGATCAGCTCATGGAGCAGGGCAAGGCACTGGACTGGGGTATCTGCGGCGTCGGCGTCATGCCGTTCGACCTCAAGATGAAGGACGCGTTGCAGTCTCAGGACTGCCTGTACACCCTGGTCGAGAAAGCTCCGGACGGAAGCTGGGAGCCTCGTGTCATTGGATCGATCGTGCAGTACTTGTACGCGCCGGATGATCCGGACGCTGTCATCGAGAAGATGGCCGACGTAACGACTCGAATCGTCTCGCTGACTGTGACGGAAGGGGGATACAACTTCAATCCGGTCACCGGTGAATTCGACGCCGACAACCCGGCGGTTCAGGCCGATCTCGCTCCCGGAGCAGTCCCTGCCACGACGTTCGGACTGATAACGGAAGCACTGGTGCGGCGACGCTCTCGCGGCATCGAGCCCTTCACGGTGATGTCATGCGACAACATCCAGGGCAACGGTCACATGGCGCAGGAAGTCTTCGCAGCATTCGCTCGGCTCCGAGACCCGGAGCTGGGTAAGTGGGTGGAAAGCAACGTCCGATTTCCCAACTCCATGGTCGACCGGATCACACCAGTCACCACGGATGAGGACCGGGCCCAGGTGAGCGAACGCTTCGGCATCGACGACGCCTGGCCGGTGGTCTGTGAGCCGTTCACGCAGTGGGCACTGGAGGATAATTTCTCGGCCGGGCGGCCGCCGCTCGAGTACGTCGGAGTGCAAGTGGTCCCGGACGTCGTTCCGTACGAGCTGATGAAGCTGCGGCTGCTGAACGCCAGCCATCAGGCACTGTGCTATTTCGGTTATCTCGCGGGTTATCGGCTCGTGCACGAGGTCGCGCAGGATCCGTTGTTCGCCAGCTTCCTGCTGGATTACATGAACCTGGAGGCCACGCCAACTCTCGCCCCGGTACCAGGCGTCGATCTGGATGCCTACAAGCACCAGCTGATCGAACGATTCTCTAATGCCGCAGTCCGGGACACCGTCGCTCGGCTCTGTGCGGAGAGTTCTGATCGCATTCCGAAGTGGTTGCTGCCGGTCGTCCGGGAGAACCTGGCCGCTGGTCGCGATGTGACACTGTCGGCTGCAGTGGTTGCGAGTTGGGCGCGGTACGCCGAAGGGGTGGACGAGCAGGGTGAGCCGATCAAGTTAGTTGATCGGCTGGCCGACACACTGCAGCAGATTGCCGCTCAGCAGCGCGAGGACCCGTTGGCCTTTGTCAAGAACCGAGAGCTCTTTGGCGATCTTGCCACTGAGCCGGCATTCAACGAGCCGTACATCAATGCACTGAACTCCTTGCATACCCGTGGCGCCCGCGCAACGCTCGAGGCACTCGCCAGGCGTTCCACGACCGTCTAGGCACGCTCAGACATCGTCAGGAATCCACGTTCACGTGGATTCCTGATGGTCTGCTTTGGTTGCAACCCATGCAGAGCAATCGCAACGCACGTGCACCTACATTGCGTCAAGAGGCTGGGCAGAGTCGTTCTTGGTGAGTGGGACCGGAGCGCGGGCGAGAATGGTAGCGATGAACTTCATCGGGCGGTATCGGCTGGTACGGCGCATCGGCGCCGGGTCGTTCGCGACGGTGTGGCTCGGCCACGACGATGACCTAGATGTGCCTGTGGCTGTCAAGGTGCTCGCCGACAACTGGGCCAGCAACAACGACGTCCGCAATCGCTTCCTATGGGAGGCGCGGATCATGCGCCGCATCCATGATCGCCGGCTGGTGCAGGTGTATGACATCGGCACCTTGGATGACGGTCGGCCGTACTTCGTTATGGACTACATCAACGGCGGCTCCATGAACGACCTCCGCAGTCAGGGCATTGACCCGGTACGCGCGCTCCAGCTGTGCGCCGAGGCGTGTCGCGCGCTTGACGTGCTGCACGCGCAGGGGATCATCCACCGTGATGTCACGCCGGGAAACCTGCTGCTCAGTAGAAGCGGCAGTGGCGCTACCCAGGTGTTGATCGCCGACCTTGGTGTTGCCAAGTCGATGCTTGACGCGGTCGGCGCCACAATGACTGCCGGCACACCGTCTTATATGGCACCGGAGCAGGCGATGGGCGTAACGCCGCTCGATAGGCGAGCCGATATCTACTCGCTGACGGCGGTGACCTATGCCATGCTGACCGGCCATCCCCCGTTCCTGGTACGCGGCATTGCCGACATTCTGGCGCGCGACCCTTCTCAGCCCCCCGGAGCCGATCGCCGAACGGCTCGGCGCTCCCCCAACACTCGATGCACTGATGCTCTCGGGCTTGGCAGCCGACCGTAACCGGCGTCCACCGACTGCCCTACTCCTCGCCGAAGGGCTGGAGACCATTGCGGGCCAGATGGAAGCAGCCGGCACCTCCAGGCTGGTGTTAAAAGGAAGTGGGATTACTCCCCCGCCACCCCGGCCTGAGCCGCCGACGGCCAGCGAGATCACCGAGGCGGGCCTGCTACCAGCTACTGCACTGGATCCGTCCTTCTTCCACCTCCGGAAGCCCGAATGGCAGGATTCGAGCCGGCCAGTCCGTTCCCTGCCCCGGTCGGACCACCGGCCTTCCAGCCGCCACAGGAGCCATTAGCCGGCAGCTACCTCAATTTCGGCAGCCCGTACCCGGCGAGCCAGCTGACTACGCCGCCCAAAGCGCTCACGCCGTCCAGGTCGGTGTCCTATTACGTCCTATTAGGCGTCTCGGCGCTCGCTCTCTTCGCCATTTCCATGTTCCTGACCATCCTGGTGCTGCGTTGAATTGCTCGCCCCGCTCGCTGCGGATCGCGCTATGGAACCCGCCGACTTCGTCGTCGCTCAGGGACGAAAAAACATGTCCCCTCGCTCCTCCTCAGCACGGCGGCACGCGATCCGCGGGTTGAATTGCTCGCTCTCTGCTTTATCGCTCGCTCTGCTCGCTGAGGATTGCGCTTGAGACCCGCCGACTTCGTCGTCGCGCGGTCAGCGCGGGGCGAACTCGTTGCGCACTACGCCGATGCGCAGTGACGTGAGGACACTGAGCAGCGCAACAACTGCCATCGACAGTTCGACCAGGCCGAAGGTCAAGGCGAGGTTGCCGCTCGGATGCAGCGCGGCAAAGACTGTGCCGGCGACGCCGACGAAAATGCCAGAGCCGAGAGCGTCGTAAACATTCAGCGAAGAGGCGTTGCGGCCCTGCTCGGACGTAGCCGACAAGGTCATCACTGCCAAGGAGCTGCTGGAAACGGCAAGTCCCATGCCAAGGCCCGCGCAGATCCAGCCCACGGCGATAAAGGCGTACGGCATCGTCGGAACAAAGGCGATCAGAGTCACCAGCGCCAAGCCGATGGCCACTGACCAGCAGCCCAGCGTGATCAACGCGTCACGCCGGATGCGTAACCACGGTCGAGCCTGCAGCCACGAGCCTGCGGTCCAACCGACGGCCCCGACGGTCAACACGGCTCCCGCCTGCAACAGCGGAACCCCGCGCTGCTCAACGAGCATCAACGGCACGAAGGCCTCACCGCCGAAGAAGGCGCCGGACAGCAGACCTCGGGTCTGAATGACCTGGGACAGACCACGATGGAATCTCAAGAATCCGGGTGGCATGAGCGGAGGCAGAGCCACGAGAAGGGCCGCTAGACCGCCAATCAGTAGCCCGATCGCGACCCGATCCAGCCGCTGGCCCGCAAATTGCAGCGTCGCGGCAGCCACCGCAAGGAGCCCAGCAGCCCACAATGGCGCGGGCTTCTGGGCGTTGGTGTCGCTCGGCGGCTGGTAGGAGTGCATCATGCGGAGGAGGCTCGGCAACGCCATGCCGCCGCCGAAGATCACAAGTGGAATCACAGCGAAGAAGACCCAGTGCCAGCTCAAATGCTGGGTCAACCATGCCGCGGCGGGCGGGCCAACGAACGACGGCAGCACCCAGGCGGCAGAGATATAGGTGAACATCTTGGGCCGCTGAGTGCGGCTGAAGGCGATAGCAACACAGACATAAATTGCGACGTTCATGGCGCCGCTGCCCAGTCCCTGTACCAGCCGACCGGCAACAAGTTGGACCATGTGCTGCGCTGTGCCCGCGACCACCAATCCCGCCAGGAAGATCACTAGGCCGGCCAAAAGCGGTTTTGCCGGACCGATCCGATCGCTAAGTCGGCCACAGACCACGGTGGCGAAAAGCATCCCGATCAAAAACAGGGAAAACGCCCAGGCGTAATAGGTCAGGCCATCAAGATCACTCGCGGCCACCGGCATCGCGGTCGCCACCGCGATGGTCTCGAAGGCGATGGCCACAACGGTGGCGCATAAGCCGATCGTAAGTGCACGCTGGGAGACCCTGGGGACCGCGACCTCACTGTCGTCGTGCGCGGTCCGCTGGGCCATCTCATCAGTCCATCACACCTGTGTGTGTTCGCTCGCGCCGAGCGCGCGCTGGGAGAACTGCCTTCCTCCCTCGCGGACACGCCGTGCCTGGTCCGCTGTCTAGACTGACCAACGTGAGTCAGCAACCAAGTCCCGGCGCCCAAACCATTGTCGATGAGCGCACCCAGGAGCATGCCGACTATCGCGTTGAGGAGGGCGATCATGAGCGCTTCTCCCACTACGTGTCCAAGGACAAGCTGACCGAGGCCATGGTGATGGGCACGCCTCTGGTCGCACTCTGTGGCAAGGTGTGGGTGCCCAGCCGCGACCCGGAGCGGTTCCCCGTGTGCCCAGAATGCAAGGAGATCTGGGATTCCATGGAGCCAGGCGACGAGGCCTGACTTATCAAGAGTATCAATCAAGCTAGCGGTCGCCGGATTCTGACAGCTTGACCCCACTGCCGTTTCGGCGCGCGCGTCAGTGCCCTGCACCAGGCATGCGCAGGGCACTAGTCTGACGCCATGGAATCCGAGGTCAGGAACGGCCGGACGCTGGTGCTCGTCCGACACGGCAAGTCCTCGTGGGATTTCGACGTTGATGATCATGAGCGACCGCTGTCCGGGCGTGGGCGTCGGGACGCCGAGGCACTCGGCCGGTTGCTTGACGAGCGATCGCTGCGTCCGGACCTGGTGTTCTGCTCGACGGCGGCCCGGACCAGGCAGACCTGGGAGTTCGCAAAGGCAGGGGGCGCCACCGCCGCTGAGATTCAGTACCTGCGCGAGATCTATCACGCCTGGGTGCCAGAACTGGTCACGATCATTCGCGACGTTCCTGATGAGATTCACACCTTGCTCGTGCTTGGACATGCACCCGGCATACCGGACCTCGTCGAGCATCTGTGTGTCCGAACCGACTCCCCGGACTGGACTCAGATGGACAGCAAGTTTCCGACCAGCGCGCTCGCCGTCGTCAACGTGCCGGGGCCGTGGGGCGAGCTCGGAAAAGGGCGCGCGGAGTTGGCAAGTTTCATAGTGCCGCGCGGTTAGTTTCTTCGGCCTTGCTGGAATAGCCCAGTTATTCAGGCTGCGGCCCAGCCTTGGCGATCAGGTCAGCAACAAAGGTCAGTTTCGCAATCACTGGCCCCGCCAGAACAAATGGATAAAGGTCCGAGCGACCCATGCTCCGATTGATCTGATTCAAGCCCTTGGTCAGCGGCAACCAGGTCCGCCCGATCACCTCAGCCATGGGTGCATCAAGCGGACTCAGGGCCGGGCCTTCAGAGATCAGTCCGAATTCCTTTGCTGTTTGCAGCGTGTCGGCAATGTGCAAGAAATGGCCAAACACCTCTGCAAAGTCCTCGAGCGGATGCATGGTGGCGTACGCGCTGATGAAGTTGTCCTGCCAATCGTGGTCCGACCCAGTCGAATAGTGCCGCTGCAGCGCCGCCTCATAGGAGGTCGATTCGTCTCCGAACAGCCCGCGAAACTCCTCCCGGCGATCGTCGGTGAGGGCTAGTAATTCGCAGTAGTAGTGACCGATCTCATGTCGAAAGTGCCCCAGAACCGTACGGTACGGCTCGGCCATGCTCGCCCGTAACGCCTCGCGATGGGCGTCGTTGCTCTCCGCAAGGTCGAGGGTGATGATTCCGTTCAGGTGGCCGGTGATGATCTTTCCGTGAGTGCTGGAGAGCAGATCGAATGCGAGACCGCTGGAACCGTCGCTCGCCTGCACCGGCAACTGGAGCTCGTCGAGCCCAAAGACCAGCCTGCGCTTGGCGGCCTCGGCAACCCAGTACTGGGCGAGCCCGACGGTGTCCCCGTCAGCCGGCCGAGTCCTCGTCAAGGTGCAGCTGAAGCACAGGCCGGTTGTC
>JAICEV010000217.1 GCA_025923975.1 Propionibacteriaceae bacterium | reverse complement strand
CATCATGAAGCGCAGCAAGTCGTACGCGGCCGTCACAGAGAAGGTCGATCCTGGGAAGCTGTACGCACCGGCCGAGGCCATGGCATTCGCTAAGGCCAATAGCAGGACAAGGTTCGACGAGACCGTCGATGTTGCCGTGCGGCTCGGGGTCGACCCGCGGAAGGCAGACCAGATGGTCCGCGGCACTGTCAATCTGCCCAATGGCACCGGTAAGACGGCACGGGTACTCGTCTTCGCTACCGGTGATCGTGCCGAGGCAGCAATGGCCGCCGGCGCCGACGAGGTGGGCTCTGACGAGCTCATCGACAAGGTGTCGAAGGGCTACCTCGACTTTGACGCCGTCGTTGCAACCCCGGACATGATGGGCAAAGTGGGCCGCCTCGGCCGCATTCTTGGTCCAAGAGGGCTGATGCCGAACCCGAAGACCGGGACCGTCACCATGGACGTGGCTAAGGCGGTGAGCGACATCAAGGGCGGCAAGATCGAGTTTCGGGTCGACCGACACGCCAACCTGCATTTCATCATTGGTAAGGCCTCGTTCAGCACTGAACAGCTGTCACAGAACTACTTCGCTGCTCTGGACGAGATCGTTCGGCTGAAGCCCAGTGCCGCCAAGGGCCGCTACCTCCGCAAGATCACGCTCTCGACGACGATGGGCCCTGGCATACCGGTCGACACCAATAAGACGCGCCCGGAATCCGGCTAGCTTCGACCGGCACATCGCATGGTGGTGCTGAGTTGGTTGGGCGCCATCGTCGCCTGCCTCGGATACGGAGTAGCGTCCGTGCTCCAGTCGGTAGCCGCCAAGCGAGCTGCCGAAGTGGTAGGACTAACCGGGCTGGCCTTGATCATCAAGCAGGTGCCGTACCTGCTCGGGCTGGCGGCCGACGGATTAGGTTTCGCTGGCAATGTGTTGGCATTGCAGCGGCTTCCGCTGTTTCTCGTCCAGTCAATCGTCGCGGCCAGTGTCGGCGTCACCGCCGTGATCGCGAGCCTGCGCGGCGCACGCCTGTCGTGGAAGGACTGGGCCTCGCTTGCAGTACTGGGCCTCGGCTTGGTTTTTTTGACCGTTACTGCGGTGCCGACTGCGGCCGCGCGGATTTCGCTGCTCGATGACTGGATCATTCTGGTGAGCGCGATCGTGCCGGCGGTTGTAGGCCTCGTCGGGTTCCGGATGAAAGGGCGCGCCTCCGCGATCGTGATGTCGTGCGCCGCGGGTCTGGGGTTCACTGGTGTGGCTCTCGCCTCGCGCGGTGTCGGCGCGAACGGCCTTTCCTGGACCCTGCTGCTTGATCCATTGCTATGGGCGATCATCGTGCATGGCGCTATCGGCATGAGTTTTTTCACCGTCGCCCTCCAGCGAGACGCCGTCATATTGGTCACGGCAATTTCCTTGGTTTTTGAGGTCGTGCTGCCCTCGTTGGTCGGCCTCGTCTTGTTCGGTGATGCCATCCGCACTGGCGACATGCCGCTGGCAATCGCTGGATTTGTGCTGGCGATTGGCGGAGCGGCGTCGCTCAGCCGCTTTGCCGAGTAGCAGAAATCAGTGCCTCGCCGCTGAGCCGGTAAACAGTCCACTCATCCATCGCGACCGCGCCTAGACTGCGGTAGAAGTCGATGGCGGGCTGGTTCCAATCCAGAACTGCCCACTCCAGCCGCGCGTAGCCTCGCTCGACTGCAAGCTCGGCCAAGGATGTCAGCAACGCCCGGCCGAGTCCCGTGCCTCGGTACTCCGGCATGACATATAGGTCCTCGAGGTAGATTCCGTGGACCCCTTCCCAGGTAGAGAAGTTTCGGAAATAGAGGGCGAAGCCGACCACGTGGTTAGCGCTCTCGGCGACCAGCGCGTACGCCGCTGGCTGCGGCCCGAAGAGAGCGACCCGAAGCTGTTCGGTCGTCGTTCTGACCTCGTGGGCCGCCCGTTCGTAGTGAGCTAGATCGATGATCAGTTGCCGCACCCGGTCGAGATCAGATTCCCGGGCCTCGCGTACGCCAGGATGCATCGACCTATCCTCACAGCACTTGCGGTCTGATTTGTCGGCACTTTGTCTCGCCGGTACAGTGTTCGCTGCCGAAGACCGCTGGTTGGTTGCGCCGTCAGGCTCGACCCGAAGTGTCCGTACGAGAATCACGGGCGGCCCGCGCAGGTGCGTAAGAGTGTGGCGGAAGACCTCAGGCTTCCGGTTGCCCTTTGCTGCCGTGCGCGCAGAGGGCTTTTCTCATTTTCGACGGCCAGCCAGCCCTTCGGAGCGCTTCAGACGTAGCGCGTGACGAAGTGGAGGAAACAAATGGCGAGGTCGGAAAAGGTATCCGCGGTCGCTGAGCTGGCTGACAAGTTCTCCAGCTCGGCCGGCGTGGTGTTGACCGAGTACCGCGGACTCTCGGTGAAGGCGCTCATGCAACTGCGGCGCTCGCTGGGTGATGACGCCAGCTATGCGATTTCGAAGAACACGCTGACCACGATCGCGGCCCATGAAGCCGGTCTGGATGCGATCGAGGAGCAGCTCGTCGGCCCGACCGCGATCGCCTTCATCAATGGCGATCCGGTTTTGGTAGCAAAGGGCCTGCGTGACTTCGCACGCACCAATCCGCAGCTGGTGATCAAGGGCGGGGTCCTGGACGGAAAGTTCGTGACCCCGGACGAGGTCAGGCGACTGGCTGATCTTGAGTCGCGTGAGGTCCTGCTGGCAAAGGTCGCCGGGGCAATGCAGGGGGTTCTGCAGCAGGCCATCTCTTTGGTCTCAGCTCCACTCTCCCAGGCTGCTCGGTTGTTTGCCGCACTGGAACAGGCTGCCGGTGAGAACCCGTCGCTGCTCGCTGCCGCGCCGGAAGCGACTCGGGAGCCGACAAATGAGGAGCTGGCGACCGAGGTGACTCGGAAGCCGACGAACGAAGAACTCGCCGCCGAGGCGGCAACTCCCGCAGCGTCAGCTGCACCTGACGCGGGTAACGCGCCCGCGGCAGAACCACTGGCAGCACCCGCTGCGGAAGACAACTAGGGAAGGACGCCCATCATGGCAAAGCTCAGCACCACGGAGCTCCTTGACGCATTCAAGGAGCTGACCTTGATCGAGCTCAGCGAGTTCATCAAGGAATTCGAGACCACCTTCGGTGTCACGGCGGCCGCTCCGGTTGCCGCTGCCGCTGCGCCAGCAGCCGCTGGCGGTGAGGCCGCGCCGGTCGAGGAAGAGGGCAGCGACGAAGTTGACGTCATCCTCGAGGCAGCAGGCGACAAGAAGATCCAGGTGATCAAGGAGGTGCGCTCGCTCACCAGTCTTGGACTCAAGGAGGCCAAGGACCTGGTCGAGGCCGCCCCGAAGGCCGTTCTGGAGAAGGTCAACAAGGAGGCTGCAGACAAGGCACGCGAGGCACTCGAGGCCGCCGGCGCCACCGTCTCCTACAAGTAGTCGGTTGGCGAGATTGGCCGCTCTGGAGACTTCACCCTAGATCACGGTTCATGCGTGAGTTGAGGATCAAAATCTCATCTGGAGTGAAGTTTCCAGCGATCGCATGCCGAACAGGGTTGATCAGCGCACCGCAGTAAGCGGGGACGTCACTCCGGTGAGTTCCTCGGAGAGCATCCACAATTGCCTTGCCATCTCAACATCTGACGCCGCGGCGGCGCGGCCGACCAGTGTTGGATAGCCACGCTGTCCCGCCAAACCGTCCGGCCCGACATAGCTGGCACCAGGGATATCTTGGCTCGCGGCGTACAGGATCGGTCGTGCTCCGGCCTCGTCGGTCTGGGCGAAGAACCGATTGGCGATTGCCATCACCCGGTCCTCCAGTCGGTTCTCGCTGCGGAACTGAAGGTTTGTTGCTGCATAGCCGGGATGTGCCGCGATAGCTCGAACCGCGGAACCGGCCAGGGTCAGCCGACGCTGCAGCTCGAGCGTGAACAGCAGATTGGCCAGCTTGGACTGCTGGTATGCAGCCCAGGACCGGTAGCTCCGTTTCTGCCAGTTGAGGTCGTCCAGCGAAATCGAGCCGCCACGGTGCGCGCCGGAGGCGACGGTGACCACTCGGTCGGTGATGTGCGGCAGCAGCAAATTGGTGAGTGCGAAGTGGCCCAGGTGATTGGTACCGATCTGCAGCTCGAAGCCGTCCGCGGTACACCTTTCGGGGGTGTGCATCACACCAGCGTTGTTGATCAACACACTGAGCTCACCCTGCCATTTGTCCGCGAAAGCGCGTACTGAGCTGAGGTCGGCAAGATCCAGTTGACGAACCTCACAGTCGCCACGAATTGAATCTGCGGCCGCCTCGCCTTTCGCGACGTCTCGTACGGCGAGCACCAGATGAGCACCGGCTTCCGCTAGCGCCCGCGCGGTGGGCAGGCCGATTCCGCTATTGGCGCCGGTGACAATGATGATGCGTCCTGCCTGCGATGGCAGATCAGCCGAGGTCCATCGAGTTGAAGTCACGACCTTGAATCTAGATGGCGCGACAACAGTGTCGTCGAGCCTGCCTGGCGGGTCGTGGTCATGATTCCCCCCACAAAGCGGTCACGTACGACCTGATCCTTGTGTGAAGGATTCGTGTCGTACGTGACCGCTTTCAGGGGGAGGGACTCAAGTTGAGTTCGGCTCAGGTCATGGATCCCTGAGCTCGAAGCCTTCGATGGCAGTCAGCGGTACGCAGATAACTGAGGTTCGAACGTCAGGAGGCCACTCCTCCTGGAAGGCCGTTTGGTCGATCAGCGGCTTCTGATCACCGCTGGCCAGGGCTGCCCTACCGGTCACGACCACGGTCTCGCGGTGGGCAGCGGGAGTGCCGCCATCGACGTCGATTCTGACCTCAGATCCCGGTGCGTAATGCACGATGTCGTTGTAGTCGGGCAGCCGCATCAAGATCTGATCTCCGGCGACTGCGTACGAGACCACAACGGAGCGAGGCCCCTTGCCTGATTGGTAGCCCAGCCGGCCCTCATGATGGCTGCACAGCCATACCTTGCATTCGTGCGGCGAAAGTCTGCGCGTCCGCTCTCCTGGCGACACGCGACCGCCAAAAGTTGGCATGATGGACTCCTCGAGTTCGCCTACCCCTCCTGAAGTAGATTGTGCGCCTGTCCACAGCGTCGCGATAGGGGTGTGGTCCCCAAAGAATTGGGACTAAAGTCCTTTTCGCCGCGAATCTTTGCGCCGGGCGGATATTTTTTGCGTCGGGCGGATAGATCAGGTCAGCCGCGCGGCTACTGCTCGCCCACTTATCCGGTGCGGAATGATCTGGATGAACACGTTCCGGATTCCAGAAGCCCAGGGAACGACGCCGCTGACCGTCCACATGCGTACCAGCTGGTCAGGCTCGGCCACCCCCTGCGCGCGGCCCTGTACCACGACACTCCACCCCCGGCGGCCCTCCGGGTCCAGCTCGTCGATCTCGAGCGCGACATCGGTCGGGCGGACCAGTTCTGACAGCACCCCGTATGGGGAAGTCCGGAAGATGATCGTTCCGTCGTGGCAGGCATATGTCACCGGGAGGATCTGCGGACCGTCCGCGGCTTGCCAAGCGACTCGCCCTATGCTCTGGCTCTCCAGAAGCTCTCGACAGCGTGTCGGACTGAGTGGGGTGAACTCAGCGGTCGGGTACTCGTCTGCCATCGCGCCCTCCTCTCTGGCTCACGTCCATGAACCGCCAGTCAAGTCCGTTCTATGGAGTGATGCGAGAGTCCAAAGTCCTCTCCATCGGCACCGATGAGGGCCGTCCTTCCGGAGCCGTTCGAACAGTGTTCGCGGCATCTGCTCGATCGAGGTGCAGCCGCAGATATTGCCCCTTGTCGGGCGGCGAGCGAAGAGTATGATCTCTCCCAAGGCAGTTGAAATTTGACTGCTGTGCTTTGTGCTGCGCCCGGTACTTGACTCGAGGCGCTTCAGCGTCTATATTGGGGGTTTGCCCTCGCCATCTGTCGACCCGTTTCGCTTTGACACGGGTCGTTCAGCATGCGTAGAAGCATTTTTGCTCCTCCACTGAGAGCCTTCGGAAGGACATAGGAGTTGGCCGCCTCGCGCACAGCCTCGAAAACCAAAGTTGTATCCCCTACCGGCCGAATCTCGTTTGCGAAGATCGCCGAACCCATGGAAGTCCCAGATCTGCTCGACCTGCAGATCGATTCATTTGACTGGCTCATCGGCAATGACGCTTGGCGCGATCGCGTCGAGACTGCCTTGGACCAGGGCCGTACTGACATCAACACCAAGTCTGGACTCGAGGAGATCTTTGAGGAGATCTCCCCGATCGAGGACTTCTCCGGCACCATGTCGCTCTCGTTCCGGGATCACCGGTTCGAGCCGCCGAAGAACACTGTCGACGAATGCAAGGAGCGTGACGTTACCTACGCCGCGCCGCTGTTCGTCACCGCTGAGTTCATGAACAACGAGACCGGGGAGATCAAGAGCCAGACGGTCTTCATGGGTGACTTCCCCCTGATGACCGACAAGGGCACCTTCGTGATCAACGGCACCGAACGGGTCGTTGTCTCGCAACTGGTGCGCTCGCCCGGCGTCT
>JAICEV010000216.1 GCA_025923975.1 Propionibacteriaceae bacterium | reverse complement strand
TCTTCGGCTACTCGGCCTACCTTGTGGCGGCGACCTTGGTGCTTTATGTCACCAGCCGGAAGAGTTAGCAGCTATCCCCTCAGGCGGCGACGCACAGCAAACCCGGTTGCCACTGCGCCGGCTGTGGCACCCGCCGCTCCGGCGCCGAACAGCCCCAGTCGTGCCGCCTTTCGACCGCTTCGGTAGTCCTGAACCTGCCAGTCCTGCTCTTCAGCATGGGCCCGCAACCTGCCATCAGGGTTGATCGCGCATGGGTGGCCGACCAGCGACAGCATGGGGAGGTCGTTGTAGGAGTCTGAGTACGCGAAGCAGTGGGCAAGATCAAGTCCGTGCTCATGTACGAGTGCGCGTACGGCCTCGGCTTTGGCAGGACCATGAATCAGATGGCCCTTCAGGCGCCCGGTATAGACGCCGTCAATGTGCTCTGCCGTAGTGCCCACAGCGCCGGTCAGTCCCAATCGGGCGGCGATGATGCCGGCTACTTCCACCGGCGCAGCGGTGACCAGCCAGACTTGCTGCCCGACGTCGAGATGCATCTGAGCAAGTGCCCGGGTGCCCGGCCAGATGCGTTCGGCGATCGAATCTTCATACACTTCGGTTGCGATCTCGGTCAGCTCGGCGACTGTGTGACCTTCGATGAACCCCAAGGTCACGCTGCGCACATCCTCGATGTGGCCTTGCTTTTCTCGCCCCACCATGCGGAAGTAAACCTGCAGCCAGAGGCCTCTCAAGATCACTCGGGTGGGAAAGAAACCGCGGCGGTACATGCCCTTGGCGAGTTGGTACAGTGAGGCGCCCTGAATCACCGTGTTGTCAAGATCGAAGAACGCGGCCGCCGTCGGATCCTCGTGAATCAACGGCTCCGGGTGGAGGTCGACTTCCCTAAGGTCGGCCGGCGCCTCGTCAAGGGGTCCGGCCGCTGCCAACGAATCGTCGTGGTCTACCGGAATCGCAGATGCGTCGCTGCCCGGCAATGGCTCAACTTGGGACTCAACGTGGTCGACGTTCGCCGGGGACGTATCCTCCGGCTCGCTCATCGCGCTGCTCCGTCCGATCACGTCATCACCATAATGTCCTGTCGAAGAGGTTTCGTGCCAGACTCAGGTGGGTGGACGAGGAGGATACAGCGCTCCGGCTTGCCGACACCGGGTCCGTTGCGACCAACCTTGCTGATCTTGTGACCCGCCAGGCCGAAACACAGCCCGAGGCTGTGGCGCTTGTTCAGCCGAGACCGGTACGCCGCACCCTGACCTGGGCTGGGCTCGACCGACGGATTGCCGCTGTGGCTGCCGGGTTGACGGCCCACGGACTGGTTGCGGGGCATCGAGTCGCGATCTGTGGACCCAACAGCATCGAGTTCGTGGTGGCCTATTTCGCCGCTTTGCGTGCCGGCTTCGTTGCCGTGCCGATCAATCCGGAGTCCACTGCCACCGAGCTTCGCGCCATGATCAGCGACTCTGGCGCCCGGGTGTTGTTCACGGCTGTGCAGCAACCCCTCGAGGAGGTCCATCAGATAGCACTCACCCCGGAGGGGCTCGACGGACTAGCCGAGGTAGCGGCGTTACCCGTCAGCTCGCCGAGAGATCCAGAAGCACTGGCCGTCTTGCTCTACACAGCCGGCACCTCTGGTGAGCCGAGGGCGGCGATGCTCAGCCATCGCGCGTTGCTGAGTCACCTGCGCAGCGTCGCGTCCCTGGAGATCCTTGACCGCGAGAGCACGGTGTTGGCCATGTTGCCGCTCTTTCACGTATTCGGTCTGAACGCGGTGCTCGGGAGCTGGGTGGCCTCCGGCGCGCGATTGGTGATCATGGATGGCTTCGACGGCTTCGCCGACGTAGTGAGTGGAGAGCACATCACCAACCTGCCGCTGGCGCCTGCGGTGCTTGCCCGAATCCTGGATGACGAGCGGGCCGTTGCCGGTCTCGCGTCGGTGACCACGGTCGTGTCTGGTGCCGCACCGCTGCCAATTGATCTTCGGGATCAGTTCACCGCGCGTACCGGACTCAGGGTTGAACAGGGTTATGGATTGACTGAGGCGGCACCGGGCGTCTCGGCCACCCTGGGCGGAGAAGTGCTCAGGCACGGTCATGTCGGTCGTCCGCTGCTCGGCGTCGAGGTCAGGATCGGTGATGGTACCGATCCGACCGAGCCCGGCGAGATCTGGATCCGTGGTGACAACCTGTTCTCGGGTTACTGGCCGGACGGCCGGGGCGGGCCAGCGGAGTTTGGGTGGTTCCCGACCGGAGACATCGGCTACCTGCTTGATGGCGAGTTGTTCCTCGTCGACCGGGCGCGCGAGTTGATCATCGTCAATGGTTTCAACGTTTATCCTGCCGAGGTCGAGGAAGCGATCTCGGAGCTGCCGGCGGTTGAGTCGGTGGCGGTGGTTGGCCGGTCCAACAGGCGTACCGGCGAGCAGGTTGTGGCATTCGTCACTGGAGCAGATCTCAGCGTCGAGGCGATCAATGCGTACTGTGCTGACCGGCTCGCCAAGTTCAAGCGTCCGAGCCTGGTTCAAGTGGTGGATGAGCTCCCAAGGGGCGTGACCGGCAAGGTAAGGAAGGGTGTGCTGAGGGGCCTGCCCGGAATGTAGGGCGCTGGTCGGGTGCTCGAGGCTATACGCGGCAAGGCATCCGTTTTAGAGTCTCCGGATGAGGCTGACTCCGGCATCACCATGATCGGCCGCCGCAGCCGCCAGCCCTCCGAGATCCCATCGCCCGCGTCGTGAAAGATGGTGACGTGGTTGAGTTCGCCGAGAGGGCGGAGCGGGTCGTTGTACTAACCCGGCAGGGCTGCCATTTGTGTGACGGGGCGATTACACAGGTCGCTGCTGTGTGTGCCGAGATCGGCGAGGCATACGCGGTACTTGATGTCGACGGCGACCCAGAACTGCAGCGGCGCTACACAGACCAGGTGCCCGTAATCTTCGTCGATGGCGCGCAGCACGACTTCTGGCGGGTCGATCCAGCACGCCTCAGGGCCGCACTGCTGCGGACTCACTGAGCCCGATGTTGTTCACCGCCGCCACACTGCGCGGCCTCGCCGACGGTCGGGTGAACTGCACGTATCGACGCTGGGAGGTGGTACGTCCGAAGGTCGGATCCAGGTTCACCACAGCCGCCGGCGTTGTCGAAGTCACCTCCATCGCACCAGCCCATGAGGAGCAGTTGACCGAGCAGGACGCCGCCGATGCAGGGTTCGACTCGGTGGCAGCCCTGGTCAAGTGGACGAGCGCGAAGGGCGGGGGCGATCTCTACCGGATCGGAATCGTCCTGGCTGGACCGGACCCGCGCGTTGAACTCCGCCGCTCAGACCAGCTCACTCCCGCTGATGTCTCAGCGCTGCGCGCCAGGCTGGAGCGCATGGATCGGGCCGCTGCACACCCCTGGACACACAGCACTCTGCGGCAGATTCAACGCCTCCCTGGTGTGGTATCGACCGAGCTCGCTGCGGAGGCCGGTCAGGACCGTCCCACGTACAAGCTCAGGGTGCGTCGGCTCAAGGCGCTGGGGCTCACCGAATCGCTGGAGCGTGGCTACCGGCTCTCACCACGCGGCCAGGCTTATCTGGCAGCACTTAACTCCTAGCGTTGAGAGCCCGTTGGGGGGACGGACCCCTACACGCGTTTCTGGCGCACTACATGCGTTGCAACGCGTGCATCGTGACCAGGAGCGAACGTAAACGTAGGTTTCCGACAGTGAGCCGAGGATGCGTCGAGACGTTTGTGCCGCGGTTCACAAACGTCCTAGAGTGGCGCTGTTTGGAACACCCCGAGCGCGATTCAGGAGTCGTGTGACGAATACCTTCCCAGCTGACCCTCCGTCGCGTACGGCGGCAGGTCAGCATTGGCGAACCGTCGCCACGCTCAAGGGAATCCCGGACGCAACCGTTGCCCGGCTGCCCGTCTACCTTCGCGCGCTCAACCAGCTGGCCGAGCAGCGGATCGACACCATTAGTAGCGGTGCCCTCGCAGAGGCCGCCGGCGTGAACTCAGCGCAGCTCCGCAAAGACCTCTCTTACCTCGGCTCGTACGGCACCCGAGGGGTCGGCTACGACGTGAAGTACCTCCGGCTCCAGATCGGCCGGGTCGTCGGTTCTGCTCACGACTGGCCAGTGATCATCGTGGGCATCGGCAACCTCGGTACAGCACTGGCCAACTATTCCGGCTTTTACTCACACGGCTTTCGTGTCGTCGGCCTGATCGACACCTCCCCCGATCTTGTTGGCAAGCGGATTCATGATCTGCTGATCTCCGACTTGACCGAGCTCGAGGAGGTGGTTGCAGATACGGGTGCGGTGATCGCTGTCATTGCGACTCCGGCTGAAGCTGCCCAGGCGGTCGCGGACCGGCTGGTGTATCTGGGCGTCACCAGCATCCTCAACTTCGCACCGACAGTGCTGGTCGTGCCGGAGGGTGTCAACGTCCGTAAAGTCGACTTGGGTCAAGAACTGCAGATCCTCGCCTATCACGAGCAACGCAAGACCCACGACAGCAGCCAGTTCCTGGCTGAGAGTAGAGGGACGGGGTCATGAGCATCCTGGTGGTCAGCGTCTCGCACAAGTCGACCTCGGTCTCTCACCTGGGTCAGCTCGCCCTCGACACCCCGGGTACGGCCAAGCTCGCTGAACAGCTGGTTGAGTCTGAGCACATCGACGAGGCAGTGGTGTTGTCCACGTGCAACCGAACCGAGCTCTACGGTTCGGTCTCCCGGTTCCATGGGGCCTTGGATGATGCCACCCAGGTGCTCGCCGACGTCGCCGGACTCCGTGGTAGCGAGCTCCGGTCATTGTGCGCGGTGTTCTTTGACGAGGGTGCGGTCGCCCATGCCTTCTCGGTTGCGTCCGGCATCGACTCGCTGGTGATCGGCGAAAGCCAGATTCTCGGGCAGGTAAAGGGTGCGCTGACCCTTGCCCAGTCACACGAGACTGTGGGTCCAGTCCTCAACTCCTTGTTTCAGCAGGCGATCCGAGTGGGCAAGCGGGTTCACACCGAGACCGGGATTGGCTCGGCTGGTCGTTCGCTGGTAAGCACCGCATACCGGCTGCTGACCAGCGAGCTTGGCTCCCTGGACGGTCAGCGGGTGCTCGTCGTCGGAGCTGGTGCGATGGCAGGGCTGGCAGCCCGGACGGCGACGGCGGACGGTGCGACGGTCACCTGCGCCAATCGCACGCTGTCTCGTGCCGAGCGGTTGGCCGACGCCGTTGGCGGAAAGGCAGTAGCGCTCTCCGATCTTGCCCAGGCGCTCACAGCGACCGATGTCCTGGTCACCTGCACAGGGGCTCGGACCCTCACCATTGGCGTGGAGGATCTGGCGGATACACCGGTGCGCGGAGTCGTTGATCTCGCGCTTCCCGCCGACGTAGCACCAGAGGTCGTCGACTATGGCATTCGCCTGGTGAACCTGGATCGTCTCGTCACCGAACAACCAGAGGCTGCGAGTGCCCAGGAAGTCGAAGACGCCCGCGCCCTCGTTCGGGAGGAGGTCTCCGATTTCCTCGGGCTGCGCCGGGCGGCCCAGGTTGCCCCGACGGTCGTCGCATTGCGGTCTATGGCCTCAGAGGTGGTAGCGAATGAACTGCGCCGACTAGACGCCCGGCTGCCGCATCTTGATGATCATGAACGGGAACAGATCCAGCGCAGCATGCGACGTATTGTCGACAAGCTGCTGCACGCGCCGACCGTACGCGTGCAGGAACTGTCCGCCGAGCCTGACGCCGTCGACTACGCGGCCGCCCTGCGCGAGCTCTTCGCGCTCGATCCGCAGACCGTCGCAGCCGTGATGTCGCCAGAGGTTGGACCATAGTGGTCACGCCCGGAAGTTCGTCGGGGCCTGCCCCGCCCAGGCGGCGCCTCGCGGCGTTCTCCTCGGTCGAGATACGACCCGGTATCCCTCCTTCGTCGGCCTTGCGAGCCATCCACCTGGACGGAGCAGGACCCTCGATGAACTTCCGGGCGCAACCACTAGTCGTGGGTCGGCCCTAATGCACACAGTTCCGTTGACTCACTCGATCAGGCTGGGCGCGCGTACCTCGGCGCTTGCCCGAGCACAGGCTGGCCAGGTGGCCACCGCGCTGGCGGCCGCCAGCGTTGACACCACCTTCGTAGGTATCACGACGACCGGTGATCTTGACCAGCGTCAGCTCACCGAGATCGGCGGCACCGGCGTCTTTGTGAGCGCGGTACGCGATGCCCTCCGCCGCGGTGAGATCGATGTCGCGGTGCACTCACTCAAGGACCTGCCGACCACTCCTGCGGCAGATCTGGAGATCATCGCGATTCCCGCGCGTGAGGACACCCGCGACGTGCTGATCGGTCGTCGACTTGATGATCTGTCCGATGGCGACCGGGTCGGTACCGGAGCTCCGCGACGCGCGATGCAAATGATCGACTGGGCGACCGGTCGTGATCTTCGGCTGGAGGTCGTGCCGATTCGAGGGAATGTCGAGACCCGGATCGAGCGGGTACGCGAGGGCAAAGTTGATGCGGTGATCTTGGCCGCAGCAGGGTT
>JAICEV010000215.1 GCA_025923975.1 Propionibacteriaceae bacterium | reverse complement strand
TTGGTCGGAAATTTGACCAATACGAGCGACTGCAAGTGTCAGGACTCCGCAGCGGCTGCAGGCGTCGAAAACTCCGCATTGGTCGGAAATTTGACCAATACGAGCGGCCACAAGTGTCAGGACTCCGCAGCGGCCCAAGTGTCGAAAACTCCGCATTGGTCGGAAATTCGACCAACACGAGCGGCCACAAGTGTCGAAAACTCCGCATTGGTCGGAAATTTGAGTCGGCGAGTGAGGGTTCATCAGCCGAAGCGGCGAGCCGAAGCCTCCTGCTCGGCCAGTCGCCGGAGAGCAAGGATCAGCGGCTCGACTAGGACGGTGCCCAACACCACATACCGCACCGCTGCGGCTGAAGAGTCCGTCGGCAGGTTGTCGATTTCAAACTGCGCGATCTGGCGCATGTGCTCCGTGTAGACATCGAGTGCACCTTCAGGCAATTCGAAGCCGGCCTCGTCCAGTGCCCGGAGCGCATCGTCCAGGTTTGGCCCGGCCACCGCGGTTGCGGCCACACCAAGCAGCTCGTACAGCGATTCCGGCGGCTCCTCGATGGCCTGAATTACTTGATGTGCTGCCGCAACTGACAGTCCACCAGGCCCCAGCAGCGCCCGAATCAGCCGTAGCCGCGCCACGTGGCTTTCGTCGTACTGCGCCTGGGTAGCTGCGGTCCGTACGCCCGCATGCAGCAAGTCCTCCCGCAGATAGAACTTAATCGTCGCGACCGGGATACCGGTCCGCGCGGACAGGTCAGAGATTCGCATCTTCGCCTCACTTGACATTGGATAGTATCACTCTCTAATATGGAGAGCAATACTATCTAGTTTGGAGGATCCTATGGCTGACGTGATTTCGGGTCGCATGACTCATGACTATGACGGCGATCTTGTCGTGTTCCTGATCGGGATGCGCATCAACAAGCCATGGCGGCCAGATCTGTGGTTCCCGGTGTTCTCTGCCATGCCTGCCATGCTCGCCGAGTTGTCCAAAGACAACGACTCGGGGCTGCTTGGCTATCGGCTGACCTTGGGTGCCGGCGGACCGCTGGTAGTGCAGTACTGGAACTCCCACGAAAAGCTGTACCGCTTTGCGGGCGACCGGAATGCTGCCCATCGTCCAGCCTGGGCTGCCTTCAACCGCCTGGCGCGGAAGGCTCCCGGCGCGGTCGGCATCTGGCACGAGACCTACGTGGTGGAGCGGGCCGAGTCCATCTATTCCGGCATGCCTGCCTCGGGACTGGCCGCAGCGACTTTGGTTGTTCCGGTGGCGCGGCGTGGCGAGACTGCAGCGGAGCGGCTCGGTTTACCCCAGGCCGCCTGAGCCCTTCGACAAGCTCAGGACGGCGCTTGTGGATACGCGCCCTTCGACAGGCTCAGGGCGCGTTTCGGCAGGCTCAGGGCGCATTGGCATTCGGGTGAGAAATGGTCAAACCGCAGCTTTAGGCAGCGATAGCCTGAGCCGGTGCTCGCAGTTCAGCCTTCTCACTATGGCTATTTCGGACCGGTGGGAACCTTCACTCATCAGGCGCTACTGACGCTACCCCCATTACGAGACGAACCCACCCCGTACCCGACGGTGGGTCTGGCATTGCAGGCTGTCCGGGATGGCGACGTTGCCGCCGCCCTGGTGCCGATTGAGAACTCCGTTGAAGGCGGAGTCACCGCGACGCTCGACAACCTGACCTATGGCGAGCCGTTGAGGATTGTTGGCGAGGTGGTGCTGCCGGTGCAGTTCACACTCTTCGCACGCAACGGCACCCTGCTCCACGACGTACACCGCGTGCTGACCCATCCCCACGCGGCCGCTCAGTGCCGCGATTGGTTGGCGGCCAATCTCCCTGACGCGATCATCACCGAGGGCGGCTCGACCGCAGCCGCCGCGGCAGAGGTGGCCGATCCTCGCTCCCGGTTCGATGCTGCGATCTGTGCCGACATCGCGGGTGAGCTGAACAAACTCACACCCCTGGCGACAAGAATTGCCGACAATCCGGACGCGGTCACTCGATTCGTCTTGGTTTCGCGGGCCGGCGCGGTCGGTCCGTCCACCGGCGCCGACAAGACCACAATGGTCCTTTTCATGCGCGACAACCATCCCGGCGCTCTGCTCGAGATCCTCGAACAGTTCGCCAGCCGCGGCGTGAACTTGTGCCGCATTGAGTCGCGGCCCACCAAGCGCAGCCTTGGCGACTACTGCTTCAGCGTCGACGCGGAGGGTCACATCGACGATGCCCGGCTCGCCGAGGCGATGATGGGCCTGCACCGGGTCTGTAAGGACGTGATCTTCCTCGGCAGTTATCCACGAGCCGACCTAACGGAGCCGATCATTCCGCACGGCACCTCTAACGATGACTACGCCGCAGCCGCGACCTGGCTGCAGAGGCTGCGCGGCTGACCGCCGTCCCGCCCGGCACTCGGATACGGCGGGCTACGGTCGCTGGAGCCAGCTCGCCACTGGCTGTATCAGGTTCATTGGCTGCCCGCGGTACCCGGAGCAGCAGCGCGCTTGGCACCACCTCAGCGGTCAGAGTATTGCACTCTCCGACAGTGTCGCCGTCGAGCTGAACCTGATCCCGCTCTTCCACCGTGATGGTGACCCTGCGACCTGTCAGCCGATCCAACTGATCATCGGGTTGCCGGCGTCGGGTCAAGACCCGAGTCGTCAGCCTGACCCAGTCCCGCAGACTCCGCGGTGAAGCGACCAGCACATCCAGCTTCCCGTCGTCGGCACGTGCGCCTGGGATCAGCTGAATGTTTGCCATCAGGAAGCCGACATTGCCGACCACGATGAGGTGGGCGCGGCGCTTGACGGGTGGCTCGTTGTCGACCGCGATAGTGGCGTGCATAGCGGGATGGTTCGCGTTTTGAGCTGCCGAGACGAAGTACGCGGCTGAGCCGACAGCCTTCTTCATCTTCGGATCGGCACCTTCCATGATCACCGCATCCAGGCCGATGCCGGCCATCACCAAGAAATGATCAGGCGGCTTGTTATCAACGGTGAGCCGTACCAGGTCCAGCGCTTTGTCCACACCATCAAAGGCGACGTTCAGTGCGGCTACCTCGTCCAGCGGGATGCCGATGTTGCGGGCTAGCAGATTGCCGGTTCCGGCTGGGATGAGGCCGAAGGGAATCCCGGTGTGGGCCAGACCTGAGCAGATGATTCGGATGGTGCCGTCACCACCCGCCCCGAGCACCAGGTCGACGTTCTCGCGTACGGCCTGCTCGGTCATCGCCCGACCGGGATCGTCGGTCGCGGTCTCGAGCCAAAGGGCCCGGTCCCACCCTCGGCTCTTCAGCTCATATTCCACGTGGCGCCGGAAGGTGATCCAATCTGTGACTCTGGCGGGGTTGTAGATGACTGCGGCGCGCGGTGGCGGGACCGCAGGAGCTTCCTCGGGGATAGCGCGGCTGCGGACGATCTCACCCACCAGCTCGTGGGGGCTCGGCACCTTAACCCCGGCCACCAATAACGCGACAGTCGCGGCAAGGGCGCCCAGCAACGCGCCGCCCACGATGTCGGTGATGTAATGCCCACCGGTGATCCAGCGATTGAAGGCCACAGCGAGCACCAGCAGACCGGAGCCAACCTGCCAGAAGATCCGGGCCCGGACGCTCTGTCTGGTCACCGCGAAGGTGGCCCCAACGGCGATCGACATTGCCACCACGCCGGTCATGTGGCCGGATGGATAGGCATAACCGGTTGCGGTCAACAGATCGAGGGCCTGCTCCGGGCGGGGCTTTTGAAAAGTGATCTTGAGGAGAGAGGAGCCGGCCCAAGCCAGGGTGATCACCAGGACTAGCCCTACGGCGAGCTGACGCAACCGGTGCCGCACCGCCCAAAAGGCGATCGCTGCTAATGCGGCGTACTGAAGTCCCGGCCAGGTGGCCAGGGCGAAGGCGCTGGCGATCTCTGCGGCGGGCGAGTCGGGATCCAATTGAGGTGGCGCCGTACCCAGGTCGAGGGCCGCGAGGCCGGACCAGTTGAATGCCAGCCAGGTCCAGCCAAGGAACGCCACGAGCAGTGAGATCGCGATCAGAACCGATGATCGGCTCGGGGGACGGCGGACCATAACCGCTTCATCATGGCAGCAGGACCCAAGAATGAGTGCCTTATTTGCGCCCGATCACAATCCGATCGCGTCCACTACTACCGGTGGTTAGGCTTGCCCGGTGATTGATGTCAAGGTGCTCCGCCTCGATCCAGACCGGGTACGGGCGTCTCAACACGCCCGCGGCGAGTCGGAGTCTCTGGTCGATGACCTGATCAAGGCAGACGAGGCGCGTCGTAACGCAATTGCTCAGTTCGAAGAGCTCCGAGCCGAGCAGAAGGGGCTTGGCAAGCAAGTCGCGCAGGCAGGAGGTGAGCAGCGTACGGCCCTACTGAGCCGTACCAAGGAGCTCGCTGACATGGTCAAGAAGGCGGAGGCTGCACAGAACGAGATCGGCATCGCGTTCGACCAAATGCTGCGTCAGGTGGGGAATCTGGTCTTTTACGACGTGCCGCCCGGCGGCGAAGACGACTATGTCGTGCTGGAAACAGTGGGTGCACCGCGCGACTTCGCTGCCGAAGGCTTCCGACCCAAAGATCATCTGGAGCTCGGCCAGTTGCTCGGCGCGATCGACGTGGAACGCGGTGCGAAGGTGTCTGGCTCCCGGTTCTACTACCTCACCGGTCAAGGGGCCGAGCTGGAGCTGGCCTTGACCAATCTAGCCATGAGCACCGCGACAGCGAACGGCTTCATCCCCTTCATTCCACCCTCGCTGGTCAAGCCGCAGGCGATGGAGGGCACCGGTTTCCTCGGCCAGGCCGCGCAAGACGTTTACCATCTCGAGGAAGATGATCTTTATCTGGTGGGCACTTCGGAGGTCCCGCTGGCGGCCTACCACTCCGATGAGATCCTCGATCCTGTCACATTGCCGCGCCACTACGTCGGCCTGAGCCCGTGCTATCGGCGGGAAGCCGGCTCCCACGGCAAGGACACCCGAGGCATCTTTCGGGTGCATTGGTTCGACAAGGTCGAGATGTTCGTTTTCTGTGCGCCAGAAGATGCGGAGGCGGAGCACCAGAGGTTGCTGCAGTGGGAGAAGGAGTTCATTACCGCTCTCGAAATCCCGTTCCAGGTAATCGAACTGGCCGCTGGTGATCTTGGTTTGAGTGCCGCGCGGAAATACGACTGCAATGGCTGGCTACCCACTCAAGATCGTTACCGGGAGATCACCTCGACGTCCAACTGCACCGATTTTCAGGCGCGCCGGCTCAACATTCGGGCTCGCTTCGATTCCGGCACAGCACCCGTCGCCACCTTGAACGGGACGCTCTGCGCGATGACCAGAACCATCATCATGATCTTGGAAAATCATCAGCAGGCGGACGGATCAGTGCGCATTCCCGAGGCGCTACGGCCCTACTTGGGAGGCCGGGAGGCTCTGACCCCCCGTTGAAACACTCAGCTGGTCAGGCCTGGCGCCCGCGCCTGGTCGCGCTGGACATTGATGGCACCGTAGTAGATCGCAACGGCCTACTGCTGCCGACGGTGGCCGAAGCGGTAAGCCTGGTCGTTCAAGCTCGGGTACCGGTGGTGCTGTCCACCGGTCGGTCCTGGCACGGCACTAGGCCGCTGTTCGACGAGCTTGGCCTGCCACCCGGACCGTCGGTCTGCTCCAACGGTGCCGTGATCGTACGGTATCCGCCGCAGGAGATCATCAAGGCGATCACGTTTGATCCGCGACCTGTGATCGCTCAGGTTGAGGACTTTGCTCCAGGCACGTTGATCGCAGTGGAGGAGATCGGTCGCGGTTACCGGCTCAACGATCGTTTTCCAGGCGATGACCTGACCGGCGAGTTGATCATCGAGGATGCCGAGCAACTAGGTTCACGGCCGGTGACCCGGGTGATCGTCCGAGATCCGACTCGCTCCGAGGAGGACTTCGTTGCGCTGGCCCGCCACCTCGGTTTGCAAGGTGTCAGCTACTTCGTCGGCTGGAGTGCCTGGCTGGACATAGCCCCAGATGGGGTGAACAAGGCAACCGGGCTCGCCGAAGTAGCAGCCGGCTTCGGTGTCTCTGCCGCTGATGTGCTGGCGTTTGGTGACGGCCGGAATGACATCGAGATGCTGCGCTGGGCCGGTCGCGGCGTGGCGATTGGCGACGCCCCGGACGAAGTCAAGGCAGCTGCAGATGACGTAACCCAGCTGATCGATCAAGGTGGACCGGCAGCTGAGTTACGTCACTGGTTCGGCTAGCTGATCAGCGGCGAGGGTCCGAAGGCCTGTCGTCGCCACGGCGCAGGTCATCCCGTACCGAGTTGTCATCGACATCGAGCCGAGTCGAACTGGCTTGCTCATCGCGTACGGTGCGATCGCGGACGTCCTCGCGTGGGGTGCGATCGGGGACGTCGTCGGCTACGGTGCGATCGCGGACGTCCTCGCGTGCAGGGCGATCGCGGACGTCCTCGCGTGCAGGGCGATCGCGGACGTCCTCGCCTTCGGTGCGATTGCGGACGTCCTCGCGTGCAGGGCGATCGCGGACGTCCTCGCCTACGGTGCGAT
>JAICEV010000214.1 GCA_025923975.1 Propionibacteriaceae bacterium | reverse complement strand
TCAGGGCGTTTTGACCACATCTTTCGCAACGAGGGGTCACGGGTTCAAATCCCGTCGGCTCCACTAAACGCCTTGTTAAGGGGGACTTCGACGCGCCCGGACCGATGGCCGTCTTGGACGATCGGCTGGCGGTCGCTCCACAGGTGCACAACACGATTTGCTCACCTGAGCTCTCTCAAGAGACGAGAAGCTGAAGGGCTGCAGAAGTCCCGTCAGCTCGTACGGACATCCCGGTTGGCGGGCGAAACTCCCATGGTTCGGCGACAACTACGCGCTGCGCACGAGCCCGTGTGTATGTTCTCCGTCCAATAGACGTCAAGGGAGTGATGCATGGGGCCCGACTGGTTCGTGTTGATCGGTGTCGCGGTGATCGTCGTTGGCTTCCTGTTGAAATTGGATGCCATCGCCGTGGTGATCATCGCCGCAATGACCACGTCGTTGATCGCCGAGTTGTCCTTCGGCGACTTCTTGGAACAGATCGGCCAGGCGTTCGTCGACAACCGAACGGTGTCATTGTTCATCCTCACCCTCCCCATGATCGCCCTGTCCGAGCGGTATGGGCTCAAGGAACAGGCTGTGAACCTGATCCACCGCATGCGCGGGATGACCGCGCCTCGATTCCTGACTTACTACACGGGTATCCGGCAGCTCACCGGGATCTTCGGGATCAGGATCAGCGGCATGGTGCAGTTCGTCCGGCCGATCGTCCACCCGATGACCTCGGCCGCAGCGCGTGAGGCCGACCTGGAGTCGCCGAAGAATGACGAGGTCATCAAGGCTCAGAGCGCCCTTTCCGAGAACATCGGCAACTTCTTCGGGCAGAACGGGTTCGTGGCGGCTTCGGGGGTGCTCTTGATCGTCGGCACGCTCGAGGGGCTCGGATACGACGTCTCGCCGGAGCTGATCGCCGGTGCGTCGCTGCCGATGATCGTCATAGCGTTCGTCGTGGCCTTCATCAACTTCCGGGTGATGGGGCGTCGGCTGCAGGCTGGCAGTAAGGCGTCGCCCGACGCTTCGACACCGGCGGAGGAGGGTTCGCATGAGTGATCTCGGTCCTGAGCTCCTCAACGCGATGTTCGTGCTTGTCGGGCTTCTGCTTGCCGCGACGGGGGTACGAGCCCTTCTCGACTCAACCAACCCTCGCCGGCTCACGACTGGAGCGTTCTGGCTGCTCCTCGCCTTCACCTTTGCCTTTGGCGAGGCCGTTCCTTACGCGGTGACCGGGATCGTGATCCTGGTCATCGGCGCCATCACGCTGTCCAAGGGCGTGCGAGTCGGAACCCTCCAGGAGGGGACCGACGAGGAGAAGGAGGCCGGTGCCCGCCGACTTGGCAACTGGCTGTTCGTGCCTGCGCTGGCGTTGGCGGCGATCGCGGTCGGTGTGTCGACGTGGGCTCCCTTTGGTGAAGAGTCCGGCCAACTCAGCATCGGGGTCGCTTCGATTGCGGCGCTGTTGATCGCCTGGGTGCTCACCCGTGCCCCAGCTCGAGTGGTCGCGGGCGAGACCGACCGGCTGATCCAACAGGTCGGGTCGGTGGGCATGTTGCCGCAGTTCCTCGCGATGCTGGGCGTGGTGTTCACCGCCGCCGGCGTGGGTGAGGTCGTGGCCAACGCCATCTCGGTCATAGTTCCCGAAGGGAGCGAGCTCGCGGGTGTGATCGCATACTGCGTCGGTATGGCACTCTTCACTGCGGTGGTCGGCAATGCCTTCGCCGCTTACACGGTCATTACCGCGGGAATCGGGGTGCCGTTCGTGTTCGCGTTGGGGGGTGATCCCATCATCGCTGGGGCGCTGGCCATGACAGCGGGGTTCTGCGGCACACTCATCACTCCGATGGCTGCCAACTTCAACGCGCTACCGGTGGCGCTGCTCGAGATGAAAGACAGCAACGGCGTGATCAAGGCCCAGGCGCCACTCGCCGCTGTGTTGTTCGTCGCTCACATCGTCTTGATGTATCTGTGGGCGTTCTGAGAAAGGGGACCTGATGAAGATTCTGGTAACTGGTTTTGATCCGTTCGGAGGCGAGGCGACAAACCCTTCGTGGGAGGCGGTACGGCACCTGCCCGGCGAGATAGAGGGCGCCACCATCATCAAGGTGCAGATCCCGACCGTGTTCGGCCGTTCGGCGGACGCCGTGCACGCTGCCATTCTCGAACACGACCCCGACGTGATCGTGAGTGTCGGTCAGGCCGGCGGCAGATACTCGGTCAACCCGGAGCGCGTCGCAATCAACGTCGACGACGGGCGCATCCCGGACAACGACGGCAAGCAGCCGATCGACACGCCGATTCAGCCGGACGGACCGCCGGCGTACTTCAGCCTGCTCCCCATCAAGGCGATGGTGACCGCAATGAAGGAGGCCGGGATCCCTTCGGCGGTTTCGAACACCGCCGGCACCTACGTATGCAACCACATCATGTACCAGGTGCGGTACATGGTCGACCGTGAGTTCCCAGGGAAGCGGAGCGGATTCGTGCACGTCCCGTACTTGCCGTCCCAGGTCGTCGACAAACCAAACGAGCCTGCCCTTGGCCTGGACGAGATCGTCACCGCCCTTACCGCTGGGCTCGCCGCGATCGTGGAGTACTCCGAAAAGCCAGACCTGCAAACCGTCGGCGGCGCCCTGCACTAGGCCTCGATGGACAACCTGACTTTCTGGCTCGAATTCGCAGTCGTTCTCTTCTGCATCGTCATGGGCACGCGCCTCGGCGGCGCCGGCGTCGGGCTATGGGGCGTGATCGGAGTCGGGGTGCTGGTGTTCTTCTTTGGCGAGCAACCCGGCGCGCCGCCTGCGTCGGCGGTGGCGATCATCCTTGCCGTAGTGACTGCTGCGTCGTTGATGCAAGCAGCGGGAGGGATCGACTGGATGGTCAAGGTGGCAGCCGGGATCATCGAGGCTCACCCGAGGCGAATCACCTACGTTGCGCCGCTCACCGCATTCGCATTTTCGGTTGGAGCAGGAACCAGCAACATCCTCTACCCGTTGATGCCGGTGATCTATGACGTCTCCTACCGCAACGGCATCCGACCCTCGCGGCCGATGTCGGTCAGCGTCGTCCAGTCCGGTGTGGCCTTGGCCGCCTCTCCCGTCTCCGCTGCGATGGCAGCGATGCTAACTCTGACCGATGTCGCGCCATACCACTTCGGCCTGTCGCAGATCCTGGCGATAACGCTTCCTGCGTGCATCGTCGGCATCCTCGTGACATCACTGGTCGTTAGTCGCATGGGACCTGACCTCGAGGACGATCCTGAGGTTCAGGAGAAGATTCGTTCTGGCCGGCTGCCTCCGGTCGGCGCCGCCGCCTCCAGTGTGGACGAAAACCCAGACACCGAAACGGCCACAGCGGCAGAGCGCATTACTGCGACCCCTGAAGGACGTCGCGCTGGACTGATCTTCCTGGGTGGGGTCGTGCTGATCGTGCTGCTCGGCTTATTCCCTGAGCTGCGTCCCACGTTCGAGGTTGACGGCGAACCTGTTCGACTCGATATGACCAGCTCGATCGTGATCGTCATGTCCATAGTTGGCGTGCTGATCGTCGCGGTTGGGCGCGCTCCGATCAAGGCGCTTGCCGACCAGTCGGTATTCAAGGCGGGCATGGTGGCGGCCATCGCTTTGTTCGGGATCGCCTGGATGACTGCCACGTTCATCCAAGCAAACGAGGCCCTGATCGTCGACACCGTGGGCGGTTGGATCGACGTGTTCCGGTACGTGTTTGCGATTGCCGTGTTCGTCGTTGCTGCGCTTACGACCAGCCAGTCGACGGCGACGCGGACGATGGTGCCCATCGGCCTTGCAGCTGGCTTGCCTCCCGGAATCCTTACCGGCATGTGGGGTGGGGCCGTTGGCGGTGTCTATAGCCTTCCCACTGGGGGACCACAGATCGCGGGCGCCAGCTTCGATCTCTCAGGCACAACGAAACTCGGAACAAGGCTGATCGACCACAGCTATTTCGTGCCGATGCTCATCCTCACCGGTACGACGATCTTGGTCGGCTCGCTCATCGGCCTCCTAATCGCCTGAGTCACGTCTCAACGACATCTCACGACATCTCACGTCGTCTTGTGCCACAGCCGCGCCACAACACCCAGAATCGGGCCCAAAACCCCTGGTCAGCGGGTTTTCACCACATCTTTCGCAACGAGGGGTCACGGGTTCAAATCTCGTCAGCTCCACTGAATCCCGTGGTCAGGGCGATATCGGCTCGTACGAGAGTTCGCTGTTGTTAGACGGCCTGTCATGCGGGGTTTCGCTGACGGCTCCTCGACACAGTGGCAACCGACTTCGCGTGTCCGCACCCTTGACATGCGAGGAGCCACGACCCATGAACGATTTTCGCGACCTACGTCCGTTTCCTCCTCGGCGCAGCCTGGGCACGGCGACCGGTCGGATGGCAGCGCAGATTCGTGGGCGTTGGACTAGTACGTGGATTCTGCTATCCCGACAGCCCAGATGGTCTTCATCCTCTCGAGCGGAGTGCAACTATCGCTGAGGTCGACATCGTCTGGTATTACAGCTTCGACCTCCTCCTCGAAGAACTCGACGACTGCAGGCCCATCAAAGCTCAAGCGCATTCCGATATCGGTGACGGATGTTCCGTCACTCTCGAAGAGTAGGGCGAGCGACACTACACCCGGGTCTCCCGTGTAGTGCCAGCCACCCACCGTGTCGCCGGTGCGGGTATAGATGCATGGGTTTGCCGCCCCCGCCCCGGTCTCGATGAGTCGGACCTCTCCCTCACTGGTCAACGTGGTGAGCGTGAAGACTCCGACGTTCTGCTCGATGAATTCATCGGGGTACGAGATCGGGACGACGATGTCGCCCAGCTCGAGCCGCGTGTCGCGATACAAGATCGTGACGCTTCTTCGCTCCGCAGTTCCCCCATCGAAGTTCGCGAAGTAATTCTGAGCTTCCCCAGCCGTTACCAGCTGGGCTGGACCGAGATTCGCCGTCATCGGTGCCGGCTCTCCGAGTGGAAAAGCATCGTCGGAGCTACCCACCGGCGAGAGCTCCGTGGCTTCGCCAAACCTGGGTGGGTCGTTGTCTAACACCTGCACAACTGCGACACCAGCGCCGAGGGAGATCGCCGACGCGGCGGCAAGAATGGCTATCTTGGCTCCAATCCCTGCACTGGACCATGCCGGCCCAAGGCGACCCACGCCAACGCCGGCCTGTTGGCCGAGGGGGGGTGCGAGCTGGTTAATGGAGGAGGGTTCGAACGTCGCCAGTGATCCGCCTCCCGCAAGCCCGCGACTAAAGGCCACACCTGCGACTGCTCCGACGCCGACCAACGTCACCTTCTTTACTCCCGATAGGGCGGCAATTGCAGCGAGCCGGCTGCGCAACTCCTCGGTGGGCGCTTCACGCTCGATGTCCACGATGACGTCCGACCACCGTCTCGTAAGCCTCCGCGACTCTCGCTGGGAGGCGATATACGCTCCCGAGGCGAACCGGCTCAAGTGCCTGGCCTCGATCTGACCGCTGTCTTTGAGTCTTCTGACCAGGGAATCAAGTGAAGCCATTGCGTCCCGATCGCCCACAATGAGGACACCTCTAGGCACCCGCCTTCGCAGCGCATTCCAGATGCTGACCAGGATTGTCTGATAGTCCAAGCTGGAAACAGTCTGGAAGCTATCCCTGCGGATAGCTGCATAATGATGAACAGCGAAGAGAGGCGATATGTCGTCAGGCAGATCGGACGGAGGATGATGCAAATCGACGAGGAATGGCAGAGGCAGGGTGGCGTCGTCGAGACGTAGGGCTTGCCGAACCTCGTGGCGGACGGGATCGTCGTCCTCGTGTATTCGGCTTGTACCGTCCTCACGTTGGCCGGTCCAATTGGCGCCGACTAGAAAGACCGCCGCATCTGATTCCGCCATCCACTCAATGAGCGTTTCTTGCCAGCGGTCACCGACAATCAAGTCGTCCTGATCTCGGAGGACATTGTTGCTTCCCAGGTCTTCACGTAGCCGAGCCGAGAGTTCTGTTGCGAGATCGCTGGTGTCCTCTTTGCGATAAGAGATGAACACGGTCGGGCCTGAACGGACCTCCTCAGCAGAATGCCAAGCATCGCTCCCGTCGATTTCGTCACCTCTGCTCCAGATCGATCCTACGTGATCCCGATTCCGCAGCAGTGTTGAACTTGGTCCGGCGGAACGAGCGGCGAGAACGTCTCTTCGGATCCTGGCACGACGAGATAAGACTTTGAGCGAAGAGGTCAACCGACCAGTCGACACACGCGCTGGGGCTGATCAGTAGGTTCGTGGCTGAGAATCGTCGCTCGGACGACTCAGGTCGCCGCCTCGACTCGCAGCCTGACGGTGGCAAGGCGGGCAACCTGAAAGCTCAACGCCAGCAATACCAGCGCTCCCAGGACGTGGATGGAGGCGAGAACCTCGCCCCGAAACGAGGTGACCCAGATCGGCTGCATGAAGGCGACCACTGCAGTGGCCACGGCCCACCAGATCACAGCCTTCCCGGCACGGCTGATTGCGGCCAAGATGATAAGGAGGATGGGAGTCATGTGGACGGCGATGTAGCCGAACTCC
>JAICEV010000213.1 GCA_025923975.1 Propionibacteriaceae bacterium | reverse complement strand
CGGGAGCCCGGCTCTGCGGCGTACGGCATGTATCTGCCGCCGACACCCGAGGTGTGGTCCCGAGTGCCCAGCTGGCGCTTTCTCGCCGCCGGAGTCGAGCAACGGCGGAGCGGCACCCTGGTCCGGACCGCGAGCCGGGCCGGCGCGTTGGAACGCACGCTGTGCTGGTCGTACGAGCAGGCGGATCGGGCATTGCGCAGCTTCCCTGGGGTCGGGCCGTGGACGTCGGCAGAGGTACGACAGCGCGCACATGGTGATCCGGATGCGTGGAGCATCGGCGACTATCACGTCGGCAGAGACATCACCTACGCCCTCACCGGGAAGCAGCTTGACGACGACGCCTGCCTGGAGATCCTGGAGCCGTATCGCGGACACCGCTTCCGGGTACAGATGTTGCTGTCCATGGTCGGCAAGCGCTCGCCTCGCCGCGCACCACGCATGACGCTGCCAACGCACACGCCGTACGCGACGCGCGGCAGGTCGTAGCCGTTGCCTTACGACGAAGAAGAGGAAATCCTGGTCAACCGGCTCGGCTGGCTGGGCTGGCGCAGCGGCTGGCGTGGCAGTGGACTACCGGGTGCCAGTGGCGGACGGTTGGGCGCCGGGCTTGCCGCCCGGCTGCTGCCGGAAGACGTCCACGAGATAGAGCTCGTTCTCGCGTTGCCGCCGGAGGAGGCGCTGGCGCTCGCTGGGTGGGTCCTCTCTTCACTCGGCGAACCGGTCGATGAAACTCGGCTCGCCGGCGACAAGCACGAGCTACGCGCTGTCGTCGGATCTGGAGCGGAAAACCTCAACCCGGCCCTTGTGACGTTGCAGCTCGTCGCCACGACGGCGGCATCGACCAGGATCCGCGTCAGGGGTGTGGCTAAGGAGGGTTTGATCCGGCAGCGGGCGGGACGCAGGGCAGCGGAACGCGTTGCAGCGCGCCTGCGGGCATCCGTATGAGGTGGACGCCCGAGGCTTGGCCGGAGGGTCTGCGTGCCTCCATGCCACTCGGGTTGCCCATCGCAGCGGTCGGGGTGAGCTTCGGCCTGCTGGCCGGACCGGTGCTCGGTGCGATTCCTTCGATAGTGATGTCGGCTGTCGTGTGGTCGGGCACTGCCCAGTTCGCCGCCCTCACCATTTTGGCTTCTGGAGGTGGAACCGCGTTGGCGGCTGGCGCTGGTCTGCTAGCCAACACCCGCTTCTTGCCGATGGGGTTTGCGATTGCTCCCTCGGTGAGGGGCGGACTGGTGCGACGTCTGCTCAAGGGGGCGGTGCTGGCCGACGCATCCTTCGTTATCGGCCATCGCGGAGGTGGCCAGTTCGATATCAGCGCTATCGCGTGGGCCGCTCCGGTGCAGTACGTGACGTGGGTCGGTGGCACCATCGCTGGGGTTGCGGGCGCCACGGCAATCGGTGACCCAGGCCGTTGGGGCCTCGACGTCTTGTTTCCGATTTTCTATCTCAGTCTCCTGCTGCCCGAACTGTTCCCTGTGCACATCCAGGCCGCCGGGCGCCGAGCGCGTCGACAAGCCGATCGGCGGAATCTCCGCCCAATCATCGTCGCGCTCTTGGCCGCAGCTATCACCCTCGCCCTTACACCCGTCACCCCGCCAGGGGTGCCTGTGGTAGTCGCGGCTGCGGCGGCACTGATCGGACTCCGCGCACCGCGGGAGCCGGTGACGCAACGAAGTGCCGGAGATGGCGCATGAAGACCTGGCTCCTGATTGCTGTGTTGGCCGTTGGCACGGTGCTGATGAAGGCCCTCGGTCCAGTGCTGGCCGGGGGACGACAACCGCCCGCCCCGCTCACCAGGGTCGTCGCTTTGGTTGCCCCAGCGCTGATCAGCGCCCTCATCGTGACGGGCACTTTCACCCAGGGCCAACAGTTGATCATCGATGCCCGTGCCGTCGGAGTCGCCGTCGCCGCCGTCGCCCTATGGTTCCGCGTGCCCGCTGTTTTCGCGATGCTGATCGGAGTCGTCGTCTGCGCCGTGCTGCGCTTCTTGGCATAGACACCCAAGAGGCGACATGTCGCGGTTGAATATCGACATGGAGCTGGTCCGTACGTTCACGGGGGATCGTTCGAAACCGACAACATCGTCGTCGTGGACTTCGTTGTCAAACTTACGGTCGCTGGTCAGCTTCATGATCAGGTGTCACGCCACCACGGCTAGGTCCGCCAGCCTTGTGTGGCTTCATTGAGATATCTGACCTCATCCGGCGTCAATGTGAAGGACAAGGCGCCAGCATTGTGCCTGACTTGGTCGGCATTCTTGGCTCCGGGAATGGGCACTACATTTTCCTGCTCGAGGAGCCAGCGCAGTGCCACTTGCCCCGAAGACTTGCCGTAGCGATCACCGATTAACCGCAGCAGCGTGACGACCGGCCGCAATGCCTGGAACTTCGACCCGCGGAACGGTTCGCGGAATCGGCGGATGCCAAACGGTCGGCTGCCATCGAGATACTTCCCGGTAAGCGCGCCGCTGGCGAGCGGCTGGTAGGCGATCAAGGTGATGCCGAGTTCGCGGCAGGCATCCAGCACCCCATTGGTCTCGGGCTGGCGATGCAACAGGGAGTACTGGACCTGATTGGATGCGAGTGGAATACCGCGCTTGGCCAATGCCTCGTACGCCGTGCGCATCTGGGCAGCGGAATAGTTACTGACTCCGACCGCTTTGATTTTGCCCGCCTCAACTGCGTCGGCCATCAATTCCAAAAGTGCCGGGATCTCCACCCGCCGGCTTGGAAAATGATGTTGGTAAAGATCAACTGAGCTGCGTCGCAGGTTGCCCAGACTCGACTCCAACGCGGCGGGCAGGTCCTGAGCGCGTCCGAATGGAGTAGGTGGAAACTTAGTAGCGATCACGACGGCCTTGCCCTCCGCTAGTTCGCCCAGCCGGCGCTCGGAGCCACCGGCGCTATACATGGCCGCCGTATCAAAGAAGTTGATCTCCGCCGCCAGGCTAGCGTCGAAGGCGGCCTGCTCATCAGCGGCGTGCGTTCCGCCGTACGAACTCTTCGCCGGCATGAAACGCTGCGCACCGGTCGCCTCGCCCCAGATCATGACACCTAACCCGAGTCGCGGTACGCGAACCTCAGTGCGGCCCAGTGTTACTGTCTCCGCCATCTTGCCGCTCCCCACACGCTGTCGGAATATGCCGCTACGTTGGCCAGTGCCAGCGATCCTATTCGCCGCCTGTTGCGGAGAAATAAATGCGGCGTCGCTCCGGTTCTGGTGAGAAGACTGTAACGAGAAAGGACCTCATGGGTATCACTCGCTTGAACCACGCAGTGCTCTTCGTACGCGATCTTGAACGCAGTGTGGCCTTCTACACCGAGGTACTGGGTTTCAGACGAATCGACATGACGCCGGAGGGATTCGCCGGTGCGGCGTTCTTGCAAGCGCCAGGCTCGACTAACGATCATGATCTGGGGCTGTTCGCGATCGGATCTGATGCCGGGCCGTCCGGTGCGGGACGCACGACAGTCGGGCTTTATCACCTGGCCTGGGAGATCGACACGCTGGCGGAGATGAAGCAGCTGGCGACGTCGCTCGCCCAGCACGGGGCCCTCGCCGGTTCGTCGGACCATGGCACCACGAAGAGCCTCTACGGCAAGGATCCCGACGATCTGGAGTTTGAAATTGCCTGGATCGTTCCGGCGGATCGGCTGGACGAGGCCGCGCGTGAAGCTCGCAAGCAGATTCGTCGGCTAGACCTCGACCAGGAGATCGCCCGTTACGGCGCCGACACCCGCGGCGGGATCGGCATCTCCGTTCCGATCGGGTGACGGAGACGCTGGTACGCGTACCGCAGGCCCGTTCGAACCCGTCATAGCTCGTCGGCAGGGATCAGGCGAAACGTCGTCCCCTCCCGTCGGATCCGTCCGGCAACGGGATCAGCGAAGTGAGTGCCGAGGATCAGCGTGTCCGAATCGGCGAACCGCTGTATGAGGCGTGTCCTCGAAGACTGAGCTTGACTGGCATCGAAATCCGATGCACCCCAATCCGGATAGGCAATCTGGCAGGGATGATGCATGACATCACCGGTAATCACCGCGGACTGTTCACCTGACTCGATCATCACGCTGACGTGATGCGGAGTGTGGCCCGGTGTGGGTAGCAGCTGGACACCCTCAGTGACCACATGATCATCGGCAACCAGATCAACGAGCCCGGCCTCATATACCGGCAGCACTGAATCGGAGAAACCGGCATGTTGGTCGGCGATCTGGTTCGCAGGCTTGGAATGCCAATACCCGAACTCCCCAGCCGATATCACGTACCGCGAGGAACGAAACGTCGGTTGCCAAGCCCCATCGACCAGCTGGGTGTGCCACCCAACATGATCAAAATGCAAGTGCGTATTGACGACGAAGTCAATTTCGTCAGGCTCGACACCGGCGCTCCGCAACCGACCGAGGAAATCTGTGCGCAGATTGTCCCAGCCGGGAACGGCCACGCGCCTCTTCGCATTGCCGACACCTGGATCAACGATGATCAGCTGACCCGCGATCATGATCAAGAATGCCTGTACCATCCCCCTCAGACGACCCGTCTCGTCGACAAAGTCGGGTGTCAACCATGACGCATGCGCGACTGCAGCTGGATTGAACTTGGGAATGAGTCCTTGAAGCGCAGCCGTGGCGTCCACATCTGCAATGCGGAAGACCGTGGCATCACCCACCTGCCAGCGTAGAGATTCCATCTGATCACTTTCCCATTCAGAATTCGTTCGATGGCCTCGGCCAAGGCGCCTGAGCATTATGAGCACCTCGTACACATCCAGCCCTGATCAGGTACCGTCCTTTACTCGGGGAGATCATCCGTTTGGCTACTGCGCGCGGTGGTTCTCAGCCGAGCAGCAACGGAAACGGAAGGCAGATGAGACGCATCCTGATCCGCTCCGCGAAGTCGCCGTTCTACGCGGCCGGGCCGCCGGAGCACTTGCACCGCGATCTGATGGGCACCAACATCGGGAATCTGCTCTTCAGCGACGCGTCACACAAGCTGCTCTCCACACCCCGTACCGAGGTCATCTCGAACAACATGCGGGCCCAGCCGACCCCCGAACGAGCTGCGCACATCAACGAGACGTACAACATCTGCGTCATCCCGCTTGCGAACGCCTTCCGTCCTAGCTTCCAGAAATCGCTGGATCGCCTGTCCACCCTGATCGAACAACTCACCATTCCCGTGGTGGTTCTGGGAGTGGGGGCCCAGGGTGGCGCCGACTACAACACTGACGAGCTACGCCCTTTAGAACCGTCGATCCGGCGATTCGTCACCGCCGTTTTGGACAGGTCCGCCTCCATCGGCGTGCGCGGGGAGTTCACCGCCTCCTACCTGAACGGTCTCGGCTACCGCGATGTCGACATCATCGGATGCCCGTCAATGTTCCTGCACGGAGATACGTTTCCGGACACCCGCATGCCCGAGCCCTTCAGCACCTCCTCCCGCATTGCCATCAACCTCTCGCCCGACGCCATACCCGTGGGCGATATTGCAGGTCTTGCCGCCCACGCCAGGGCCCGGTTCCCCCACCTGATGTACTTTGCGCAGAACCTGTCCGACGCCGAGCTGCTCTTCTGGGGGGACACCTCGGTCGAGGCTGGCCGCGAACACCCGTTCCCGAGTCAGATCAGTCACCCACTGTTCCAGCACAACCAGGTGACACTGCCCCTCGACCCCAAGACCTGGATAGCAGAACTATCGGCGTACGACTTCGCCTACGGCACCCGCATCCACGGCAACATCGCCGCGCTCCTCGCCGGCACACCAGCCGTCGTCCTGGCCCACGACTCACGCACCCTCGAGCTGTGCCGCTACTTCGACATCCCCTACAGGTTGCTTGCCGACCTCCCTGCGCACACCGAGCCGGAAGACCTCTACGACCGTGCTGACTTCGGCGCCATGCTGAAAGGCCACAACGAGCGCTTTCAGCGACTGACGTGCTTCCTGAACAAGAACGACCTTGAGAACACCTACGACCACGGCGACAGCGGCGCCGCCTTCAACGCTCGCCTGGCCGCCGTCAACCTGCCGCCTCCATTACGCCTTTGGGACGGCTCCGACGATGGAGCTCTCCGTTACCGCTTCAGCCGACTGCGCGAACAAAACGCCCGCGCTGCCCGTCGCATCGATGCCCTCGCGAAGAAGAACAAGAACCTGCGTAAGAGGCTGGCTGCGGCCGAGAAGAAAGACAAAGTGCTCACTCGCCGCCTGACCAACCTCGAACGGCAAGTCGCCCGGGTCGACCAGCGCATGCTGGCCCGGCTCGGCCCCGCACTTCGCCGCCGGGTCCGCCGCACCCAGGTGAAGTAGCTACCACAGCACTGCACCCACATAGAGAACGTTGCGTATCTCTGGCCTGCGTCTTACGCTTTAGAGAACGGAGCGTTTCTAGAAAGCGGGGCGAGTGCTGTGCAGCGACCATCGTCGGTCGGGCGGGTCTTGCCAGGACTGCTGTTGGCGATGCTGCTCGGCGCACTGGATCAGACGATCATGGCACCGGCCTTGCCAGCCGTGGCGGAAGATCTTGGCCGCCTTGATCAGATGCCCGCGGTTGTGAT
>JAICEV010000212.1 GCA_025923975.1 Propionibacteriaceae bacterium | reverse complement strand
TTCGGTGACGATCTTGATCAGATACCGCGACGGTCGAGGCTTCAACGCGCGGAGCAATGCGGTTCTTGATCAGTGGCCGTTGCTGGCACATTGGGATACTTACGAGGTGCGGCAACCGATCGAGCTGGGCTGATGGAGGAAACCGTTCCGGACAACAACACATAACGCCTTGACAACTTCCGGCGTGGTGGCGCGGTGCTCAGTTCCATCACAGCAGCGAACGAGAAATCCTGGACCCATGGGCATTTCCCCGGCCCAGGCCAATGACCGACCGCTGAGCCAGCACTGGATTTGGGCGATCGCCATCGCTGCGATCGCCTTCTTGATCAGGCTGGTTCCTGTGCTGCGCGGCGGTGGGCTTTTCGGCATCGGCAACTATGACGATGGGGTGTACTACGCAGCGGCGACTGCGCTGATCCACGGCCTGCTTCCCTACCAAGACTTCCTTTTCCTCCATCCGCCCGGGAGCACGCTCCTCCTGGCACCGTTCGGCGCCGTGGCGCAGCTGATCGGCGACTCTTACGGTTTCGCAGTCGCACGCCTGGGGTGGATGTTGCTGGGAGCAGCGAACGCGGTGTTGATCTGGCGAATCCTTCGGCCCATCGGAGGAGTCGCTGCCCTGTTCGGTGGCTTTGGTTACGCCGTGCTCTACCCGGCGGCCTACGCCGAAAAATCCACACTCCTCGAGGGCCCAGCCACAACGGCGCTGCTCATCGCAATGGTTCTGCTGGAGCCCGTCACACATGCCGGCTCGTTGACTCGCGGCAGGGCCTTTGCCGCCGGCGCACTGCTGGGGCTGGCGACCACCATCAAGATCTGGGGTGCCCTTACCCTCTTGATCGTCCTGGGCTGGTTGCTGCTGGAACGCCGATTCCGTGCGGCATTGCACGTCATGATCGCCAGTGCGGTCAGCGTCACGATTATCTGCTTGCCATTCTTCGTTGCAGCGCCGACAGCGATGTGGAACCAGATCGTGCGCGACCAGTTCTTCCGGCGTAGGCGTGTCGGCATCACGATCTTCGACCGGCTCCAGGAGTCGGCCGGGCTCGGCCTCATTGAGCGTTCGTTACCCGGCGTCGTAGTTGTCGCCGCAGTGACTGCGCTGCTCTGCGCCGCGGCCCTCGCCTGGACCTACCGTGAGGCCCGGCTTGCCGTGCTGCTGCTGATCGTGAACGGCACGTTCCTGCTCATCACGCCGGTATGGTTCCTGCACTTCGCGGCGTATACCGCCGCTCCCTTGGCCCTCACAGTCGGCGCCGCGATCGACCGCTTGACGGTGATGGTCCGGGCCGGACCCGCACGGCTGGCGATCATCAGCGCCTTTGCCGTCGCGTTGCTCGTTTATACGAGCGGCTGGGCAACGGTCAGCTTCAACCGCCGATTCCCCGAGCAATTCAAAGCATTCACAGCTTCAACGCCGGGATGCGTTACCTCCGACGACCAGACCACCCTGGTGGTGACCGATTCACTGAGCCGCAACCTGAAACGCGGCTGCCGGTTCATCGCGGATCTCGGTGGGCACTCCCACGACCTCTCGGCCGCGTCCGGGCGCTCAGTCACCCGCAACCGCAATCAAGCCTTCCAGCGCTTCGCGCTGAGCTACCTGCGCAGCGGTTCGGTGACGATCTTGATCAGATACCGGGACGGCCGGGGCTTTAATGCGCGGACCACTGCTGTCCTTGATCAGTGGCCGTTGCTGGCGCGCTCAGGTGGATACCAGGTGCGGCAACCGCTCGAGTTGGGCTCAGCGGCAAGGAGAGAGTCACCGACGCCCCAGCGTCGTTAGCCAGACTGACGGCGCCGCCGTGCGCCTCCGTGATCGCTTGCACAATGGCAAGCCCAAGACCGGTGCCACGCCCAGTGCTCGGCGCCGCTGCAAAGCGCTCGAACGGATGGGCGAGATAGCTCTCGGTAAAGCCGGCACCATGATCATGGACCTGTATCTCAACAGCGTCACCGGAGCGCCGAGCGACCAGCTCCACATTCCCAGCACCATGCGTCAGCGCGTTGTCCATCAGGTTGCCTAGCGCGTACGCCAGACGCTCCCGATCCGCCGTAATCACGCTGTCGTCCGAATCTATGGTGATCGTCCGAGCGTCCAACTGGGCTCGACATCGGCCCCGCTCTGCAACTTCAGCGAGGAGATCATGAACTCTCATCGACTCCCGGTTCAGGCTCAACCGTTCTTCGTCCGCCGCTGCGAGCAGGAGGAGCTCTTCGGTCAGTCCGCTGAGCCGGTCGGTCTCCTCAGCGATCGACGCCATGGTCGCGCTAAGATCATCATCTTTCGTCGTTTCGGACTGTGCGAGCTCAACCTCGGCCTTGATGATCGCCAGCGGCGTACGCAGCTGGTGGCTGGCATCGGCCAGGAACTGTCGCTGCAGCTCCAGTGCCTCGTGCTGGACAGCCTGGGCTTGCCTGATTCGGTCGAGCATGTCATTCAGAGTGCGTCCGAGCCGCCCGATCTCGTCGTTGACCGGTGATACCGGCAGCGGTGTGCACGCAGCATCAGCTAGGTCATCACCGCTGATCGCCGCCGCTCGGCGCCGCAAATCCTCGACCGGACGCAGTGCGAGCCCAGACACCCAATAGCCGATACCGCAGGAGGCGAGCAGGGCGGCAGTGAGTCCCACAAGTTCCACACCGAAGATTGAGGCCAGCGCTTCTGCTCGATCCTCCAGGGAGTCGGTTACCAGCACAACGTAGGACTGGCCTCGGGCCTGGACCGGCTTGGCGAAGATCCTGACCGACTCGTCGAGCAGCACATCGGCCGGCCGGTCGACAAACAGCTCCTGGTTGGCTGCGACGTGCAGTTGCTCAGGCGTCAGCAGCTGGACGTGGGCGTACGAGCTTGCTTCCAGGACCCGGCCGTCCGGTGTGAGGATCTGGGCGATGCTCTCCTCCGGCTCCAGATCCTCAGTGTGTCCGGGGGACAGCCCAGAGGTGGACGCCTGCCTCAGGTGTGCTTCGAGCTGGTCGGCGCGCGATCGGAGATCCCGTTCGAGGGTGATGTCTACGTCGGTGCTGAGCTTGGTGTGCAGGAATACGCCGACTGCGGCGAGCACCACCATCAAAGAGAGCGCGAAGGCCAGTGTGAGCCTCCAGCGGATCGGCAAGCGGCTCATGCGGCGACCTCCTCAGTGCGGAGCCGGTAGCCGTAGCCGCGTACGGTCTCAATGCTCTCGGTGCCGAAGGGTCGGTCGACCTTCTGGCGAAGGTATCCAATGTAGACATCAACAATGTTGGACCGATTGTCGTAGCTGTCATCCCACGCGCACTCCAGCAGGTCGAAGCGGGATACCGCCTCACCCGGCCGCCGCATCAACGCCTCCAGTACGGCAAATTCCTTAAACGTCAACTCGATCTCGACGTCCCCGTGATGCACAGTACGGGCCGCCGGATCCAACCGAAGCGGGCCGACGGTCAGCACCGGCATCAAGACATCACGCGGTCGACGCACCAGCGCCCGCAGCCGGGCGAGCAACTCGGCAAACGAAAAGGGCTTGGCGAGGTAATCGTCGGCACCGCTATCCAGCCCAGTGACCCGATCATGGATCGTGTCGAGAGCGGTGATCATGAGCACCGGTGTGGCGACTCCGTGTCGGCGGAACTCGCGGCACAGCGTGAATCCATCGGTGTCTGGGAGCATCACGTCCAGGGTGATCGCGTCGTACGCCGTGGCCATTGCCATGCACATAGCCTCGTCACCACGGGTCGCGATATCAGCCGCAAGTCCCTGTGCGGTCAAACCTTTCCGCAGCAGTCTCGCGAGCTTGGGCTCATCCTCAACAATCAGGACTCGCACAGAACCAGGATTTCACGTTGATCGACACTGAACCATAGCGCAAATGGTAGGTATTTGATCACGAATTGGGCTTGCCGAGCGGCCCGGTGCCGGCCTTGGGAGCCACCTCGTCGACCTTGATCAGCTCTTCACGGCCGGCGCCCCCGGATATGTCCAGGGCCAACAACGGCCCAACGCCGGGCGCGTAGAACTTGTACTCCACCACGTCCGGCTCGATGGTGCTGGTGTCCATGGTGACCAGCGCATCTTTGTAGGGTCCGGCCTCCACCTCGACCAGATGGTTCGTGGCGAGCACCTCGCCATTGTCTTCGGCCTCCCCCTTCTTGTACTCCTGACGATACTTCTGGCCGACCTGTGGCTGGGCGGGCAGCACGATGCCAGGCTGTGCACCGTCCGCGCCGGCCTCCCAGGAACCGGCTCGACTGACCATCTTGCCTTTCTCGAACTCGGCGGTCTGCTCGCCCATGTACCAGACGTTGCCCTCCGCGTCCTGGGCGTACCAGTCGAGCGTGTCCTCGATGATCTGGCCCTTGCTTCGGGCTGTATCACGAACCACCCGGGCAGTGACGCCGTTGGCCAGCTTCTTGGTGGCTTTGGTTACGACGATGACGACTTCCTGCGGAGGCTCGCCCGCCTCCACACTGCGGTACGTCCAGCGAGTGCCAGGCTTCATCGGCCAGTAGGGATTGGTGATGTCAGCGCTGAAGTTGGCAGGATCGAGGCTAACGAGATCCGCGCCTGTCGGCAGCTGGGACCCAACCGGCGGTGTGCTGGCTGGTCGGCTTTCAAGCGGGATTGTCGGATCAGTGGCAGCAGGAGCGTTTGCGCTGGTGGTGCAGCCTACGCAGATCGACGCGGCAGCAATTGTGAGCAGCGGCAAGGCATGCCGGTATTTCATTTGAAGTTCCTCCCCCGAGTTGGTTCTCGGAGAGCCTTCCAGCGGAATGATGAAAAATCGGTGAGGAGCTTTTAGTACGCGTCTTGGAGGGCACGGATGTGGTCGAGCAGGCCGGGCATGGCAGCTTCGATCGCGGTAAGGGTGTCGTAGAAGCCAGCGTCAGAGCCGAACCAGGGGTCTGGGACCCCTGATCCAGGCACGGCCGCAGGATCGAAGTCGGTAAGCAGTCGCACCTTGCTCGGATCAGGAGCAAGCTCCAGAACGCGCTCCAGGTGAACGTTCTCCATTGCGACCACCAGGTCGGCTGACTCGATCTGGGCGGCGGTGATCCTGCGGGCTCGATGGTCGGCGTACCGGTATCCACGCTCCTTGAGTACCGCAACGGCGCGACGGTCCATCGGGTCGTCGTACTCCTCAGAGATGGTGCCGGCGCTGGAGAACTCGACGCCGGTGAGGCCTGCGTCCACCGCACGTCGCTCTGCTACTCGCTCCGCTATGGGCGAGCGGCAGATGTTCCCCAAGCAGACGAAGACGACGCGTACGGGGCGAGAATGCGATTCTTCAGCCACGTCTCGCGTCGTCCGGATCGGGCAGGAAGACGTTCAAGATGAAGCTCACGATCGAGATGATGATGGCGCCGAGCACCGCCGTCCAGAATCCGTCGACGTCCCAGCCAAGATCAAACAACCCGGCCAGCCAGGAGGTGAGCAGCAACATGCAGGCATTGATCACGATCAGGAACAGGCCCAGCGTGAGGAGTATCAACGGCGCGGTAAACAGTGCGAAGAGGGGCTTGATGATGGCATTCAGCACCCCGAAGATCAACGCCACGATCAACAGAGTGATGATCTTGCTAAGGGTGCTCGAGCCGGTCAGGGTGATGCCGCTCAAGATCCACGTTGCGATTGCCAGCGCCGCGGCGTTCACCACCAGCCTCAAAAGGAACCTCATGGGATCGATCGTCCCACGAATCGCAAAACCTCTACGGAACGACACCAGGCGACAGCCTCCGAGACCGTCTCCAGCTGAGCGACTTGTGCCCGTTTCGGCCGCGCAATGATCACCACTGGGACACCGAGATCGCTTGCTGCATCGAGTTTGGCCACCGTGTGAGCACCGCCTGAGTCCTTGGTAATGAGTACATCGACGGCATGCTCGGTGAGGATCTGGCGTTCACCGGCGTAGCTGTAGGGTCCGCGGGACATGATCAGGACCCAGCGCTCGGGCAGTAGGTCGGTCGGCGGATCGACCAGCCTGACCAGCACATTCCGGTCGGCCCAGGGCAGGAAATCTGGCAGCGACTGCCGTCCTGTGGTGAGAAACGGCCGTACGGCAGCCTCGGCGGTGGCTCCTGCCGCAGCAGCGTCCGCCACCCAGGTCCATGAGCGGGAGCGCGGGTGTTGGCCCCACCCTGGACGTTCCAGCCGAACCAGCGGTATGCCGGTGAGAATCGCCGTCTGTTGCGCGTTCTGGCTGATGGTTGTCGCGAACGGATGAGTGGTGTCCACCACCGCGATTGCGTGCTCCTGGCGCAAGTACTCTGCGAGACCTTCGGCACCACCGAAGCCACCAACCCGGACGCGTCCTGGCGGCAGGTTCGGAGCGTTGACCCGTCCGGCCAGTGAGGAGATCACGTCGACACCATCTGCGACGAGGGCCGCTGCGAGTTGTCGCGCTTCGGCGGTACCGCCCAAGATCAGGATCGTCACGGCCGCAACCCACGAATCAAGACGGCTAAAGCTAACGCGCTCAGCGACACCGCCGCCGCAAGACGGGCAGCCCGAGCGATGTCAGCGACTGCGACCGGTCGACCGTTGCCCAAAGTGCCGCGATCTTCCGCCACGCCGTGATA
>JAICEV010000211.1 GCA_025923975.1 Propionibacteriaceae bacterium | reverse complement strand
GATTTGCAGGTTTTGAGGACACGCTAGCGGTACTCGGAGCTTGTTGCGGCCGATCCGGAATTCAGGCTGAAGTTCTTTCCGGTATATGGAGCCTGGTCCAACCGCGCCACCGCAGCCGGGGTCATCACAGAGAGCTCACAGAGAGCTGGTCACAGAGAGCTGGCGAGGGGACTCGAACCCCTAACCTGCTGTTTACAAGACAGCTGCGCTACCGATTGCGCCACGCCAGCAATGCCCGGAAAGCCTACTCAAGTTTGGCTTAGAAGACTCCGGGACCGCCGACGAAAGCCGTCCCGCTGCCGGTCACGACAGCCTCCTCGCCAGCAGTCAGTAGGGCGGCTTCGCCGCGCACCAGATCAAGTTTTGCCGTAGCTGATATGGCCGTGAGCTCATTGTCAGTGACGAGGAGTATGCGACCGGTCGTTCCCGCCGGAACGGCGACTGGCTCGCCGTGAGGCTCGATGCGCCAGAGCGCAAATTCTGGGGCCGGCGTCGGATAGCGCCATAACCCGCGCGACTCCTCGATCGGCGTGATCAACCCTCGTAGCCCGGGTGTGAAATCCAAGATCGCGAGCAGCTGATCAATATTGACGTACTTCGGTGTCAGCCCGCCCCGCATCACGTTGTCGGAGTTGGCCATGATCTCCACGCCGCCTCCGCTCAGATAGGCGTGCAGATTTCCGGGCGGCATGAACAGAGCATCCCCTGGCTGCAAAGTGATCCGGTTCATCAAGAGAGCGGCCAATACGCCGGGATCGCCCGGATAATACGCATGTAGTCCGCCGGCGGTGCGCGCGAAAGACATCACGGCATCAGGCCCGTCGGCCGCATCCGCAGCCTGTGCCACCTGCAAGATCACCGACCGCTGATCGGATCTGAGACGCAGGAGCCGTGAGAACACCACCCGCAAGCGCTCTTCTGGCGGTACCTCAGCGTCAGCCAACGGAGCGACAAGTTCGAGGGCGCTGGTAACTCCAAGATTCTCGAAAAGCCGATACGTCTCAGCCGGGTCCCGGAAGCCACAGAGAGCCTCGGTCTCGACCAACGCACATAACAGTTCCGGCTTGGGCCAGCCATCACGATAGGTCCTCTGCGGTGCATCTCTTGGAACACCGGCCGACTGCTCACGCGCGTACCCCGCCTCGGCCTGCTCACGTGACGGATGGGCCTGCAGGGACAGAGGCTGTGCGGCGGCAATGATCTTGACAAGAAAGGGCAACCGCGGCCCGAATTGCTCGATGGAGCCCTGGCCAACTACACCCACCGGGTCCTGCGCAACAACCTTGTCCAGTGGTTCGCCGCCCACGGTGGAGGGTGCGAGTGGATGCGCGCCAAACCACAGCTCAGCCTGCGGCTCACCCGTTGGTTCCCGGCCGAGAAACTCCGGTATGGCCGTCTGCGAACCCCACGCGTAGGGCTGAATCACCCCCGTGAGCCGCTCCATCATGATTCCTCCTGTTGCGGCATCGCCTCGCCAACCGCGACTTGCCAGAGGGCGAGCGTACGCGCAACGGCCAGAGAAGCCCGCCATGGGACCATTGGCGACTCGACCTCGCCCGCCCGCAGACAGCGCATCACTTCCTGCGCCTGGAAGGTATAGCCGCCGCCCGGCCACTGGGTCACCATGACCTCGGGCGCCACATCACGATGATGACCGCGATAGACCAGCATTTCTTTGGGAAGGATGAAGAAATCGTTGATCATGATGCGGCCAAAGCTGCCATACACCTCAAGGCTGGTGGGGAGATCCGCCTCAAGAGAGCAAATCACCGTTGCCGTCGCGGCTGTGCGGCCCTCGGTGGCCGGATAGTTGAGCACCGCAGCAGCATGACTGTCCACACCTGTCGACGCATGGCTCCCAAACGCCAACACCTCGGCGGGTTCACCGAGAAAGAGGTTTACCGCATGAATTGGATACACCCCGGCATCAAGGATCGCGCCACCAGCGAGGGCTGGGTCAAGTAACCGATGGGTTGGTGAGCCCTGGAACGCGAAGCCGAAGTTAGCCGAAACGTGCCGGATGTTGCCTAGATCACCAGAGGCCGCCAGTGCCGCCGCCTTCCGAAGCAGCGGATTAGTCCGAGTCCAAAGCGCCTCCATCAAGAACAGGCCGCGATCACGTGCCAAATTGATCAGCTCTTCGGTGTCGCCAGGGCTGGTGGTCATCGGCTTTTCAACCAGCACGGACTTTCCAGCATCGAGGCACAACCGGGCAGAAGCGAAATGATCATGGTGTGTGGATGCAACGTAAACTACGTCGACGTCGGGATCTCCGGCCAATTCCGAGTAGGAGTCGTATGCCCGTGGGATGCCATGATCAGCCGCGAATGCCATCGCCCTCTCAAGACTCCGGGAGCCGACGGCAACCAGACGGGCCTCGTTCGGAAGCAGCGCAAGATCACGTGCGAACACCGATGCGATGTGCCCGCTGGCAAGGATGCCCCAGCCGGTCAGATCCGTCACGGTCCCATCCAACAACATTGCGGTTGTCCACAGTGTCGAGTGGCTGAGTCTGCTGTGAACGGCTATCTTGCTCCGGGTGTGGCAAACCGTCGGCAATCCAAAGCCAGTCGGTGGGAAATCCCCGGGTGCGACGAATGACATCGATGTAATTTCGCCTTACGATGAGCCTATGATCGTCGCTTCGAGTCAACCTGACGGCAAGGAGCCGCTTGGTGAGTTGAGTGCGCGTGACGCCGAAATCCTCAGCTTCGAGCGTCAGTGGTGGAAGTTCGCCGGCGCTAAGGAGCAGGCGATCCGGGACAAGTTCCAGATGTCGGCGACCCGCTACTACCAGATTTTGAACGCCTTGATCGACAAGCCGGAGGCACTCGCTCAAGATCCGCTGCTCGTGAAGCGGCTGCGTCGACTCCGCGCGACCAGGCAGCGCAACCGCTCGGCGAAGCGGCTGGGAATCGATCTCACGATCGAGTGAGTTTCAGCCTCACCAACGTGGCGCGAATGGCTTCCCCGATCGGTCTCACCGGATAGTCGATGTAACCGCCCGAGGCCAGGCCGGCCTGCCGCTCAAAGAAGTTGCGTGCGGCACGGTCCCCGGTGCGCAGTACCGACCAGCCCATGAAGATCAGGTAAGGAATGTAGTAGGGCAGTCCTAGGCAGTACAGGTACTGCCAGGTATGGACCTCCTCGTGCTTGATCAAGTAGGGATTCCTGGCCAGCATCGAGTCCCAGGTGGTGCCAGTGGTGATCACATTTCCGATCGTGAAGCCACCAGCAATGGGAAACGTGAAGCGGTAGCCCTCCGCGAGAAACAGACCGCGAGGTCCCCGTCTGATGGTCGCCCGGCCGATACCGGCAACTGCCAAACCGACAGGCGTGCTGAGGTTGATGAAGTTGCCAGCGAAGCGCACCCATTGCCACCTGGTCTCCGGCCAGCCAGGTTTCATGCTCCTCATCCTTGCAGCGTTCAGACGACTGAGCCCATGTGCCACTAGCATGTCGGCTTTCCGTCCGTCTGCCCCCGGAGGTAGGAAATGGGCGACTCCCCGGCTGTCCCGGATCGGGAGAACGTGGTACAGGTCGAAGCCAAGTCAAACACTGGCGACGACAGCTTGGGCCTCCGTCTGCAGGACATCGTCCGGGAGTATGGGCGTCCCGTTGTGGACAGTGGTCCTGATGTGGGACGTATGCGGCCCTGATCAACAGATTCGGTTCGGACCTCGTCTGGGTCGACGTCCAGGCCTGGGGAGCACCGAGTGCCGTCCGGACCGTGCCCGCATTACCGACAGCTCGTCCAACAAGGAGCTAGCCAATTGCCTCGGTCCGCAGCAATGCGTCGAGTTGGGCGGTGCGCATGACAGATTGACCCCGACCCTGCGCTGTTTCCAAGGACCTTTGGCCTTCGACGGACGCGGCGCAGTGGGTGCGAAGACCGGAGATTGCCGGCGCGGCCTCCGATAGTGAGGAAGTGATGCTCTGGTACGAGAACGTCGTCAAGCCGGTCGCTCGCGCTGCCGGTGCTCACGTGCAGGTGTGATCTCGGACCACTTCGCGTGAGGTGGCAGAGTCCAGCATCTGGATGGCATTCCCAGGATGCGGAATTCACCTGCGCGATGTCCGAAGCCAGCCCTAGGCTGAGCCGTGTTCATCCAGAGGGGACGAGGGACCGGCCCGATGACTCCCCGGCAACCGGCTGACCGATCAGAAACGGTGCCAACTCCGACTCCGCCGAAAGCCGGCTGAGAAAGATGAAGTAAGGACTGACGATGACTGCGGTGGTCGACACCGATCCAGCTCCCGTTCCTGGCCTCCGTGCCGGCGCCTTTGGAAATGCCACGCACTTGGTCTGTCGGGAATGTGGAGCAAGCACGGCCCTCGGCCCGTTCTACGCCTGTACCGAGTGCTTCGGTCCGCTCGAGGCCGGCTATGAATTTCCGGCCATCACCCGCGAACGGATCGAGGCGGGCCCGCGGAGCATCTGGCGATATGCCCCGTTACTGCCGGTCCCAGCCGACATCGCCACCTTCCGTTCTACCGATCCCGGTTTCACCCGGTTGGTCGATGCCCGCAACCTCGCGGATGATCTTGGTCTGAAAAAGCTCTGGATCAAGGACGATTCAGGCAATCCGACTCATTCGTTCAAGGACCGTGTCGTCGCCGTCGCTCTCTCGGCTGCCCGTGAGCTAGGGCTTCAGGTTCTAGCGTGTCCCTCTACCGGCAACCTTGCCAATGCTGTAGCCGCAGCGGCGGCGCGGGCTGGGATCAAATCGGTGGTCTTAGTGCCGGCTAATCTCGAGCAACAAAAGATCTTGGCCTCTGCCATCTATGACACGACGCTGATCGCCATCGAAGGCAACTACGACGATGTCAACAAGCTCGCCAGCGAGATCGCCGCTGAAGAAGAGGGCTGGGCCTTCGTCAACGTGAATGTCAGGCCCTACTACGCGGAGGGCTCAAAGACCCTGGGATACGAGATTGCCGAGCAGCTCGGCTGGCGGATTCCCGACCAGGTGGTCGTCCCAGTAGCCTCCGGCGCCCAGCTGACCAAGATCGATAAGGGCTTTCGCGAGTTGATCAAGCTGGGGCTGGTGGAGGACAAGCCATTCGTGATCTTCGGCGCGCAAGCGACTGGCTGCTCACCGGTAGCCCAGGCCTATCGCGCTGGTCTGGACTTTGTGGCACCGGTAAAGCCCAACACCATCGCCAAGTCGTTGGCCATCGGCAACCCAGCGGATGGGCCTTATGTGCTCGATGTGGTGCGACGTACGGGCGGTCTCGTTGCCGACGTCGACGATGACACACTGGCGGCGAGCATCCAGCGACTGGCGCGCACAGAGGGCATCTTCGCCGAGACGGCAGGCGGCGTCACGGTCGGTGTCACAGCCAAACTGCTGTCCGACGGTGTGCTCGACCCTGAGGCGGAAACGGTAGTGATCAACTCCGGTGACGGACTGAAGACGCTTGATGCAGTTGCCGACCGCGTCGGACCGAAGATCACGATTCCGCCCCGCTACGAGGCGTTCCTCGATTTTTGGAAGGATACGAACTCATGAGTGCCACCGTCCGCATCCCCACCATCCTGCGCACCTACACCGGCGGCGTAGGCGAGGTGAGCGCCGACGGCAGCACCCTGGCCGAAGTCCTGGATTCCTTGGAGAACAACCACCCAGGCATCCGGGCACGGATTCTCGACGATGCCGGCGCGCTGCGTCGCTTCGTCAACGTCTATGTCGGTGACGACGATGTGCGTTTCATCGGCGGCCTCGATGCCAAGGTGACGGAAGGTACCAAGATCTCGATCATTCCGGCGGTTGCGGGCGGTGCCGACGGCTAGCCTGTTCCGCACCGCATTAACGTCGGCGTATGGATCTGGAGCGTTTCGTCAGGGCACAGGACAGCGGCGGCACTTATCAGCGCGCGGTCGCGGAACTGCGAACCGGGCGCAAGACCAGTCATTGGATGTGGTTCATCTTTCCGCAGATCGCAGGGCTTGGGCGCAGTGCCATGGCGCAGGCGTACGCGATCGGTGATCTAGCCGAGGCACGGGCTTACCTGGCACATCCGGTGCTCGGGCCGCGGCTGGTGGAATGCGCCGAGCTCGTCGCCTCCCATCAGGGACTCAGCGCCCAGCAGATTTTCGGCGGGATCGACGCGATCAAGCTCCGATCCTCTATGACACTTTTCGCACAAGCCAATCCGGATCAAGCGATCTTTAGACAGGTCATCGAGCAGTACTTCGATGGCCCTGATCCGGAGACCGAGCGCCGGGCACTATGACAAGTTGCTCGTTCCGACGACTGCAGGAGCCTGCGGCGCAGGAGACGTGAGGGTTTGGCTTTGCAAGGCAAGCGACGAAGGAGTCGGAATTCGCGAACAACTTGTCAGAATGCCAATGCAACACCGGATCTAGCGGTCCACGCTGACTGTGTAGGGCTTGCCAGGCCAGTAAGCCCATTCCTCGAAGTCGCTGACCCGACCGTCGTCGGCGAACACCAATAACCAGAGATCCCGGTATTCCTGCTGTACCGAACCGCTGTAGTTCACCTGGAGTCGGACGACGGCCGTCTGCCCCTCGATTGCGACCGGCTCTGCCTTGACGGAG
>JAICEV010000210.1 GCA_025923975.1 Propionibacteriaceae bacterium | reverse complement strand
CTGGTCGCCAGCCGGGGTGACGAAGCCGCCGCCCTGCTTGACTCCGTATCGGCCGCTCTCGACCAGCTCAGTGAGCAGGGCCGGCACCGCCAGGCGATCGCCGTAATGGGCCTGGAGGGTACGGAAGCCGTCGCGGTAGACGTCAAGACCGGCCATATCCGCGATCGCGAAGGGACCGAAGAACGGCAGCCGGTAGCCGAAGGTGGTGCGGACGATGATGTCAACGTCCTCCGGGGTAGCCACGCCCTCCTCGACGAGGTTGACGGCTTCCCTCAGGAGCACGTACTGCAGGCGGTTCAGTACGAAGCCGGCCTTGTCATTGACCCGTGCCGTCAGCTTGCCGGTTCGAGGCACCAGTGCTTCCACTGTCTGGACGACGTCCTCATCGGTGCCCGAGTGGGCGATGACTTCTACTCCGGGGATAAAGGGTGCCGGATTGGAGAAGTGCACACCGAGGAATCGCTCGGGACGTTGGAGGCCCGTGGCAAGATCACCAATCGGCAGCGTCGAGGTGTTGCTGCCGATCACGGCGTCCGGACGTGCCGTCTCCTCGATACTGATCAGCACTGGCTTTTTGACTTCAGGCCGTTCGAGCACCGCTTCTTCGATGAAATCTGCTTCAGCGACCGCTTCGGCCATGCTTTCTGCCGCGCGAAGATTCTTCTGCACCCGGTCGGCCGAGCCCGGCTCGATCAAGCCCTGCTGCTCGAAGTCGTCGGCCTCCCGACGCAGCCGATCAAGGTGGCGGCTGGTCAAGGCGGGATCGGCGTCGCAGATGGCGACGTCCAAGCCGGCCATCGCGAACACCTGTGCGATGCCGCCGCCCATGTATCCGGCGCCGATCACGGCGATGTGCTCGATCTGTCCGGTCACATCCAGGTGAACCTTTCTCCCCGAGCACTGGTTTCGTGATCAGGACGCGAGTTCGTCCGATGATGGGAGTTGACGTCCGTATTGGCGGGTACTACCCCGCTTGCGTCGCACTAACCAGTGAAACGGCGGTCGCGTTACGTCTTTCTTCCTGCTCCGTGTGCAATAAAGCGGCGGGATCTGGGTAGTGTCCCGAAAATGATCAACTAAGAAGGGGGCTGCCCATGACCGCTGCTCGCCCTCCGACCCCGATGGCTGCCGGTGCGGTTCCGCTGGAACGTCTGATCGCCGATGCGCCGCCTGTTCTCGATGTCGGTGACAACCTGGACCAAATTCAGCAGGGTCGCCGGGTCGTGCTGCTCGACGACGATCCCACCGGTACCCAGACCATCGCCGACCTACCGGTATTGACCAGCTGGTCTGTCCCCGACCTGCAGTGGGCGCTGCAGCAGCAGACAACCGGCTTCTTCGTCTTGACCAATACCCGCAGCCTGTCTGAGACAGACGCCGCGGAACGAAATCGGCAGGTCGTCGACGCCCTCCATCAGGCGGCGACCGCCGAGCAGGTCTCGTACGTGCTGGCAAGTCGCAGCGACTCGACGCTCCGGGGTTACTACCCGCTCGAAACGGATGTACTGAGCCAAGAACTCGCCGCTCGTGGGACGGTTGTCGACGGCGTGGTGATCTGTCCGGGCTACGTTGAACCCGGTCGGCTCACGATCGACTCGGTGCACTGGACGCGTACGCCCGAGGGCATGATCCCAGTCTCCCAGAGTGAGTTCGCCAAGGATGCCAGCTTCGGCTACCGCAGTTCGGACTTGCGCGATTGGGTTGCCGAGAAGACCGGTGGCCGGATCTCGCGAGATGAGGTCGCGACCATCACACTGACCGACATCCGGGTAGGAGGTCCGGACCGGGTCGGCGAAATCCTCGCGGGATTGCGCAACGGCCGGCCGGTCGTCGTGGACACCGTCGAGGACGCAGATCAGCAGGTAGTAGTGCTCGCCCTGCTTCACGCCGAGGCTGCTGGCAAGAACTTCATCTATCGCATAGGGCCCTCGTTCGTTCGTGCTCGCACCGGACAACGCCCTACCCCGCCGGCAGACGCCCAGCGACTGAGGCAGATCCTGGCGACCCAGCCCACCGACACCGACGACACGCGCCCAGCGACCAAACACGGTTTGATCACTGTCGGCTCCCATGTTGGCCTCACCACCCGCCAGCTTGATCGGCTGCGCGACCGAGGCAAGATCATCGAACTGGAGCTCGACGTCCCGACTCTGCTCGACGACAGCGCCCGGGACCGGCATGTCAACGACGTTGCCGCACAGTCCGCGAAAGTGCTGCAGAACAACGACGCAGAGAGCGACGTCGTGATCAGGACCAGCCGAACGCTGGTGACCGGCGACGATGCAGTGAGCAGCCTGGTGATCGCTCGCACGGTCAGTGCTGCGCTGGTCGGCACGGTGCGCGAGATCGTGAGCCAAATCAGGCCGTCCTTCGTCCTGGCCAAGGGCGGCATCACCTCCTCCGACACCGCGACCGTGGGCTTGGGAATTACTCGAGCCTGGTGCCGCGGCACAATGCTGCCGGGCATCATCTCGCTGTGGGAGCCAGTCACCGGACTTGCTCAGGGCATCCCGTACATCGTGTTCGCCGGAAACGTGGGCGATGACGATGCGCTCGTAGCGGTGATCGACACCCTGCGAAGTATCTGATCGCAGTCCTTACTTCAGAAGGAGTTCCACGCCCGTGTCCGAGAACCGAACCAGTATCGCCGTCATTGGCCTGGGTGCCATGGGCCTACCCATGGCCACGCATCTGGCGACTGCCTTCTCCGTCACCGGGTTTGACCCCTTCGAGCCGCGTCGGCAGCTCGCCGCAGGACAAGGCATCGTGGCCGAGGCCACTCCTGAAGCTGCCAGCAAGAACGCCGACATCGCTCTGCTCGCGGTTCGTGATCAAAACCAGGCCGAATCCGCACTCTTCGGGGAGGACGGGGTGCTTGAGGCATTGAGAGCGGACTTCCGCCTCAGCCATGCCGAAGAACGCCTGATTAAGGTCGATTCCATCCACCACATGATCAGCAGCGTAATCTGCACCATGGCGGCCACGGGCGAGAATCCCGGACTGCCGGTCCCGAGACCCATTAGTAGTCACAGACGTCGGTTGGTTCCGCTATCCCCGGTCCAGCCTTCGGGACTGGATGATGTGGCTTTGGCGATGTTTCAGCGTTTGTACGAGGACGACGACAACGGCTGAAAGAGAAATTCTCTAATCTGACGGCAACATCTGTCACTCAGGAAATTGCTAGCTGTGACGAGGTCAGCTCACCCGTGGCTCATCTCGAACGTGCTATCGGAGGACGTCCCTGGCTCGCTGTCTTTGCCCTGTTGTTTGTTTTGCTGGGCTGGCCTCGGAAGCGCCGAACGGAGCGACGAATGACCGCGACAAGTCATATCTGTGAGCTGCTGATAGGACGAAGATCGACGGCTCTGATCCACCGTTGACGGCCATCTGCGAGGCTGGCCGCGATGGAGTCCACAGACACACCGGAAGAACCACTGGTCAGCGGCAGCATTCTCACCGATGGGCCGAGTGGGCCGACTCAACAAGATTTTCAACCCCCCGCAAGGGGTGGGGCTACGAGACGGCGGAGGTCGACGCGTTCCGACAAGAGATTCGCGACACGTTCCTCGGGGTCCTGCAACCCCCGCTCACATGGGATGAGGTCTGCGACAAGCGGTTCAGGATGGCCCGGCGTGGCTACGAGGTGGAGCAGGTTGACGCCTTCTTTGATGAAGCCGAACAGAGGCTGGCGGCGATGCGGCCGACCTACAGGGGACGACGCGGCTGAGGCGACCCATCCGGCTCAGCCGGCGCTTTCATGCAGTCGGGCCGTGAGTTCATGTTGATGCCGTGAAAAGGTGCTCCTGCCGAACGAGGAACGCAGCCCCGCTTGTAGCGTGGGCCTTGTAACGGTTGCTCTTCCTGCGGGTGGTGCAGGGGCCACGAAGTAGCGTGTGACTCACAGCACCAGCAGTCAGCGCCGGGAGCCACTCGCGGGACGAAGATCAGCAGCTTTGACCCACCGTTGCCGGCCGTTGGCACCGCGTACCCGGCCAAACCATTGCTGGCGGTCTTTCACCCACCAATCGAGCCTGCCGGCGTTGGAGCCGTCTGGACCTCGATGGGTGGATCGACTTCTCTGCGATCCGCTTCGGCAAGTTGCTCCAGGTCATCGTCGCTGAAGTCCATATCCGTTTAGAACATGCTTCCTGCATATCTGCTTGAGTGCAGTTGACGCTTAGTCGTCTGTGGGTTCGTCCCAGTCGTTGCCGATGCCGCCGATGAGCTCGCTGAGGGGGTGCGGGTCGGTGCCGGGGGCCTGTTGGAGCAGCCGGTAGAACAACGCCCGCGGGTTCGGGAGGTCCGCCGGTTGAACCGGAAGGTGAACTCGTCGAGGTAGTAGGGCAGCTGTTGCCGGCTGATCCGGTGGTGCAGGGTGCCGGCTGTCCATCGTTTGAGCAGCGAGGAGACCAGGTGCGGTCCGGGCATGACCGCGTCAAGATCAGTGGCAAGGTAGCCCGGGGTGGGGTGATGAGTGAAGCCGTGGTCGCTGAGCCGGGTTAGCACCCACGCGCTATCGGTGTGGATGCAGAGATGACTGTGATACGCCGCAGTCCGACCGCAACGAGCATTGCCGGCCAGCTTGGGCAGCCTAGCCATCATCGCTCCCCGTGCCGCATTGCCGTTCCCGCTGACTAACAAGAAAGCTGCCAGCTACGACGATCCAGGCTGATCATCAGGGAGGTTGAGTGTCCTGTGGAAGCGGCTTACCGTCAATCGAGTCTTCTACTACTTGCACCGTGCGTTCGGCCACTGCTCCGCCTTAAGATGAGGTTTAGGAGGGAGAAGCACTAAGCCGAAGGTGATACTAGCGATACGGTGTTGCCCGAGATCTTGATGTATGCCGAGTTCGTATTGTTCGAGTCGTTCGACTCTAGAAACTTATTGCCGGGATCAGCGATAACCTGGACTCGGTACTTGCCGTCCGCAAGACCGTTGATTTTGATCCACTGGTAAGCAAGGTTTGCTCCGTAGGTGTCGCCCCAGCCGACTGAGATGCCCTCAACCACCTTCAGTGAAGACTTAGTACCACAAGCTACGCCAGGCATGTAGTGCGGAGAGGACGGTGCGCCAGGCAATGTCAGGTTCACCTTCGTGTTGTCGGTGAAGCAGAATCCAGTCTTTGCGCCTCGACCTTGAATCACAGAGTCAGTAGTGCCGTCAGCATTGACCTTACGGATTGTGAACTCTTGAAGCTTGAAAACGTGCCAGTGATCGTGACCATCGCCTGCATAGAATCCGTAGGTGTCAGGCACGTTGACGGTGCGGAAGGTGCCATCTGTTCGGTAGACACGCTGTGCGACTGTCATTTTCGGAGTCGAAGTGTCCGGACGCATCATGCGTACTCCGAACTTGCCTGCCCCAGCATTCCACATGACCGTCTTGAATCGAAGTCGCTTCTCTCCGTTGGATGCTTGCTCGATATAGAATCCCGAAGGCGCTTTCATCTTCAAGTCTGGCAACTTTTCTGTGGCAGCGGATGCTGACAAGGCTGTCATGGCCAGTAGAGCGGCCAGTAGAGCGGCCAGCATTGCGATGATGCGTGTTTTCATGGTTTCCCCCAATTTAGGATTCTGTCTACTGAGACTGGGGTACGATCACCGGCTTCACCACATGTGCAGGCGAAATCAGCAACGCCGCCAACAGCAGTCCCCCAAGACCGAAAGAATCATCCTTCGCATTGCCACCCCGATTGCCGGCAAGACTCACGGAACTGTACTGGATGATGATGCGGCATGGGCTCATTTGCTAGGTGTTTCTGTCGGCGGCGACGGCACCCATCCAACTGTTCCTCGTACTGGTGTACATAGCCGTCAGCTTTGCCGCACTGTGGCGACAGGACGGACGGCAGGGCCTGCTGGAGGCCCATGTCACCTGGGCCTCGGTACGCTCCCGTCATCTGGTCGAGTCACATTCACAGACAAATCGGATGAAACAACCACAGGCCACGGCCCCGTGCCTGAGAAGCCGACCGCGGCGAGTCGAGGTGCACCTCCCTCTAAAAGAACCGAAGGTTTCGAAGTTGTGTTCTTATCTCTCCAGGACCGATCGTGTCCGAATGTCGAGAATCCGGAGACACCGCAAAGCACTCAGATGACCTGGCCGACACTGACTATTCAGACCACGGTGGCACGGGGGCCAGCTGGTCACCGTGCGGATGACACGCTCCCTCTGCGCACACTGTCAGAGTGGCCGTGATCTGCTACGCAGCAGGCTGGTGGCAAGGCAAGACGGTGGAACGCGACCGGCGGGAGGAACGTGCCGCTGCACAAGATCAACTGGTGCAACGGGGTCAACAGGGTCAAAAACCGGAGGTGCTCGTGCGTCGCGAAACCCTTCGAGCGCAGTAGTTGATGTGTTGGCGGTCTTGATCGTGCTACTGAGCATGTGAATGACTAATGAATCGGATCTGCATGGCTTGGGCATGTTGGTCGTTTAGTACCAATATCTGCGTCCCACCTACCGCATGACCGAACTGGCCAAAGGCAAGGAGCACAAACCCGATGATCAGGACGATGAAACCGATCGTCGAATGTGATTGGCCTCTTAAATGTGAGCTGTGAGTTCTGCTAGTTGAGTCCATGGGTGCCGCTGTATCCGACTAGCGGACGTCAGAACCAGCAAAGGACCTCTGGCTAG
>JAICEV010000209.1 GCA_025923975.1 Propionibacteriaceae bacterium | reverse complement strand
TACGCGGTGATCACCTACATGGACACCATCGAGGGTGTGTGGTTTCCCGAGGGCGGCATTCACGCCGTCCCCAGGATCATGGCGCAGGTCGCGGAGAAGGCCGGCGCAACTTTTCGCTACGGCGATCCGGCGGAAACGATCTTGCGCTCGCCAACCGGACGGGTTGCTGGTGTCCGTACCGCCTCCGGAATCCGGATCATGGCCGACGCCGTGGTCTGCACTGTCGATCTTCCGACCGCGTACCAGCAACTGCTTGGTGATCTACGTCCACCACGGGCAGTCCAACGGGGCAGATACTCCCCTTCAGCGGTGGTTTGGCATGTCGGCGTACGCGGAGTACCGGAGCCTCCCCTCGCCCACCACAACATTCACTTTGGCACCGAATGGGGCTCTGCGTTCGACGCGCTGCTGAAGCGCGGCCAGCTCATGCCTGACCCGTCGCGGCTGGTCACCATCCCCTCGTTGGACGACCCAGCACTGGCGCCCAGCGGCTGCTCTACGCTCTATGTCTTGGAACCCGTGCCCAATCTCAACGGCAAGATCAACTGGTCGACCGAGGCCAGGCCGCTACGAGACCGCCTGCACGGATTCATCGCTCAGCACGGATACCCAGCCGAAGTAATCACTGAACACCTGGTAACCCCGCTCGACTGGCAAGCCCAGGGAATGGCGGCAGGCACGCCGTTTGCCTTAGCGCACACCTTCGGCCAGACCGGACCGTTCCGTCCCTCCAATGTCGAGGGTCGCCTACCCGGGATGTTCTTCGCCGGCTCGGGAACGGTCCCGGGAGTCGGAGTTCCCATGGTGCTCATCTCGGGCAAACTTGCAGCCAGCCGAGTCGGGGCATACCTTCATAAGCCAGGCCTATGAGTGAGTGGATGTCATACGAAGCCCTGTTGACCGAGGGTTACCGACAGTGTGCGAAGCTGACCTGGCGGTATGGCACCACATACTTCTGGGGCGCCACCTTACTGCCCAAGCCGCAGCGCAAACACGTACACGCTATTTATGCCCTCTGTCGGCTGGCCGATGACATCGTTGATCTCCCTAATGGGCATCACTTGATCAAATATAACCTCGACGAAGTGCTCCCTGACCCTGTCGAAGAGCATGAATCTTCCATAGGTCACACGCCAGATGGTCCTAGCCCTGATCCAGACTCCATTCCTACCGAGCCGGAGCCCACACTGCCTGATCCCGACCCGGTGCGCCCCGGCGTCGAATGGCGAGCATCGGGACCTTCGGCAAGCTCGGCTCGCGCTTCCGTCGTCAGAGCCCGACTGGAGGCTTTCGCTGACAGATTCCGAACCAGCTTGACCGAGGGCGGCGACACCGATCCTGTGATGGCAGCAGTGGTCCACACAGTGATCACATGTGGCATTCCCCGGGAGTATTTCGACCGCTTCTTCGGCGCGATGGCGATGGACCTGACCACGACGAGGTACGAAACGTGGGAGGACTTGCGCACCTACATGGAGGGCTCGGCGGCTGTCATCGGGGAGATGATGCTGCCGGTGCTCGAGCCCACAAGCCAGGCGGCGCGGGCACCTGCCCGATCCCTCGGGTTGGCTTTTCAGCTCACCAACTTCATTCGCGACGTTGACGAGGACCTTGATCGAGGCCGGGTCTACCTACCGCAAGATGATCTTCGGCTCTTTGATGTTGATCTTGAACAGCGTCAGGCGACCCCTGAGTGGCGAGCCTTCCTGGCGTATGAGATCGAACGCAATCGGGCCCTCTACTCCTTTGCTGATACCGGAATCGCGATGCTGCCACCACGATCTGCGCGTTGCGTTGGTGCCGCTCGGGTCCTCTATGCCCGAATCCTTTCCGAGATCGAACGCAATGGCTACGACGTCTTCTCCCGACGCGCACGGGTACCGACGTCGCGCAAGGCCGCAACGGCGGCCCGCATCATGGTGACAGGTCCGCGAACGCTCAAGAAGCGAGCCGAGCTTTACCAGCGAAGGAGTACGACCGATGTCACTCAGGACACGTATTAGCCCGCTGCCCCAGATCCCCAGAGCACGCGCTCGTTCGCGGATCCCCATCGAACGCATCCCACAACCTCGCGAAAACCGAATGGCCGCGACGTGGCGGTTGGCCAAACCCGCTCGGATTGCCGCGGCATTGCGGACAGCCCAATCGCGCAACGGCGGCGGCTGGTTCGTGGCCGGCGCCAGCGGCGATGTAGGTCAAAAGGAATCGGTGACCCGCACCATCGCGGGTCGCGAGGTGGTCTTCTGGCGCAATACGACAGGTGGACTGGTTGCGGGGCCGGGGGCGTGCCCGCATCTTGGGGCGCTCTTGGACAAGTGTCCGGTGATCGACGGCACCCTGTACTGCCGGTGGCACGGCCTCGCGCTGACCCAGAACGGCGATCCGACCTGGAGCCCTTACCGGGCATACGACGATGGTGTGCTGCTCTGGGTGGGTCTGCCAACCGAAGGGGAGGAGGCGACTGATCGACCCGCCCTGCCTGCACGCCCGCCCCTACCTGAGTCGGTCAGCGCGGTGATCACAAAGCCCGGCATCTGCGAACCCGAGGATGTCATTGCGAATCGGCTCGATCCCTGGCACGGCTCCTGGTTCCACCCGTACGCCTTCAGCCACCTAGTTGTCGACGACGACGCCAGCGATGATCAGGTGCTGGTCGTGGATGTGACCTTCCGCCTGAGCCGGACCTGGGGTGTGCCGGTACGAGCCGAATTCACCTGTCCGGACAGGCGGACGATCGTGATGCACATCACTGAGGGCGAAGGTGCAGGCAGCGTAGTGGAGACCCACGCGACACCACTTGGCCTTGGCGCCGACAGCCTGCCCCGGACCATGGTCACTGAGGCGACCATCGCGTATTCGGAGAGGCCGGGCTTTCAGGTCGCGCGCTGGCTGTCTCCACTGGTGCGGCCGGGGATCCGACAAACCGCTCGCAAGCTCTGGGTGGACGACCTCGCGTACGCGGAACGCCGCTACGAGCTCCGCCAGCGTGGCGAGTTTCCTGGCTGAGCCAGCACTTCGCCCGCGACGGGTCAGTGGTGACCCTTCTCGCTATTCCTCCGGGTACTTCTCGAGGTAGGTGTCCATCTGGTCGTTTCGAAGTGCCTTCGCAAGTTGAGCCAGCTTCTTTCTATCGACGACGTCGATGCTCTGCTTGGTAGGGCTGGTCCCGAACCCAGAAATAGGCGCTTGGAGCATGTGAACGTCCTTGGAGCTCATCCGCAGCGAGAGCGCCGTCTTACGCAACTCACGCTCGGTTAGCCGATCATCGACGCTGACATGGCGCGCTACGCCCCGTGCAAAGTTTACGAACTTGAAGGGATTCGAAACCGTCTCCCTGGCGAGGCCTTTGGCAAGTATCGCTTGCAGTACGACTCGCTGGCGCTCGGCTCGATCGAGATCGCCGTGGGGCAGTTGTTTGCGCTCTCGCACGTAGGCCAGCGCTTCCTCACCTCGAAGGGTCACGTTGCCGACGGGAAAGTTGTAGCCGCCCGAAACCGAGGCGTACTTGTTGTACACCCGGACGCCGCCAAGCTCCTCTGTCAGCTGGATGAATCCCTCGAAATCGATCAGCACTACATGGTCCATGCGGGTGTCCAACAGGCCCTCAAGTGTTCGGACCGTTAGCTGCGGCCCGCCAAAGGCGAATGCTGCGTTGATCTTGTTCTTTCCGTGGCCCGGAATGGGAACGTACATATCCCTCGGAAACGAGATCATGTACGCGTCCCTACGATCCGCAGTGAGATGCATGACCATCAAGACGTCACTGCGACCATGCCCTGCGTTTCCGATATCCCTGCTGTCGGATCCCATCAGCACGTAGTTGATCGCCTCATCTGAGCCCTTCGCTGGTCGCGACTTCTCGCCTTTGGCAGTAGGCGTTTCAGCGGGCAGCTGGTCGCTGTTGTGCCGCAGGTTGTCATTAACCGCTCGATCGATGGAAAGCGCGTAAAGAGCGCCCGCGATGAGCGCTCCGACGAGCAGCAGTGCAACTGCGGTGAGGACTGCAGCCAGCCATGTCCGGCGTGTCCGTCGGGTGGCCGGAGCGCCGGCATCCGGATCGGCCGATTGGGCATCGTTCATAAAGGACAGTGACACGAAGAGCCCCCAAGTCGATACGCACAAGTCCTGCACGCGCAATGCACCCGCCCACCGGCGCAGCGTTCGCGGTAATGATAGGCGGTTCCGGCGTCACGCAATGGAACTGCGACGGTAAGCATGGCCGCCGCTGCTCCTAACGGGCAATAAAACGGTGCAGCGTAGTCAAAAGCCGCTGGCGAGAGCGTATGGGCACCGTCCAGAGATCCTGGCCCGCTACACCATATATATGGAGAAGCTGGTTGGCGGCAAGGATGCCGGTCGTAGCAGCCCGCTCCATGAGTGCCACCGGAAAATCGCAGCGAATGCCGTCGCCAGCCAGCACGACCCTTGGGTCCGGTGTGGCAACGGTCAGCCGCTGGTCCCACGGGCGGGTGTCCAATAGCGGGCAGTCGTCTTCGAGCAACCACTCCTCAGCAAGGATCGCGGCCTCCCTGAGCTCCGGATACACCCGATGCAGCTCAGCCAGCAGCCGATCCTTGAGCACGCGCTCATCCGACTGCTCGACCAGCGCGTACGCATGGAGCTCGACAACCGAGCCGCCGTGAGCTGCTGCCCAGCAGCGGGCACCTTCCTCGAAGCGTTCGAGTACCGAGATGTTGTCCAGCGGACCGAAACCGCTGGTGCCGAGGAAAGCGGGGCGATCGTCCGCAACAAGCCGATCCAGCCACAGCCGCCAGACTGCGAACGGCGGTGCAATACGCGTCGCCGTTACCCGTTCCCGCCACGCCTCATCACCCAACACAGACTCGAGCGCTAGCCGTCGCAACGTTGCCGGATCGGTCGCCAGCACCACCGCAGCGGCCTCGATCTCGCGGCCGGATGACAGCCCGACGCGCAGCGCCTCGTGACGTGCATCCACCCAGGCGATGCTCTCGCCGGTATGGACCTCGCTGCCGAGGCGCTCCAGATAAAGCCGTAGCGGGTGCCAGAGACAGCTGTCGTAGTCGTCTCGCGGTACGTCGAAGATCAGCCCCTCCGAGGAGCCGAGAAAGTACGCGTGGAACATGGCGACGAGCTCGCCGGCCGAGAAGTCATCGGGGTGTGCAAAGAAACTCCGCGAGAAAACCTCCAGTGCCAGGTGCCGAGCGGTGGCCGGAAAGTGAAGTCGATCAAGAAAAGCGCTCGCGCTCTCCCCGTCGTAACGAGTGAAGGTGCTCGGAAAATCGACGTCCAGCAGCTCCATGGCCGCCGAGATCTTGACAGCGGCAAGATCACGAAGTCCAAACGCTGGGCTCTGGGCAACGAAAGCTGCAATGTTGAGCGGTGGAGTCCGTGGGATTGTGGCGAAGGAGTCGGTGTGACCGCCCGCCAAGATCAGTGGATAGTCCGGGAGTCCGATCAATGAATCGAGATCGGGATCGATCCGTCGAAGCAACGCCCGGAGGTTGTAGTACTGGCGGAAGAAGGCATGAAAACCCCGGCTCATTGTGACGTGATCATTACCGTGCGTCACCGGCCAGGAACGCACCCGCCCGCCGAGCTGGTCATGCGGTTCGATCATGATCACTGGCACAGCGCGTTCGGCCAGTCCGACGGCAGCTGCGATGCCGGCAATGCCGCCGCCGGCGACAACGACCGGCTTGGAAGACTCGGTCAGCCGTGGCACACCCAGCGGCGCGGGGTGACGAACAGCGCGAGCATCCCGGCCAGGTCGCCAGCTCGCGCGTCGCCCAATGATCATGAGGCAGACTCCCCCACGCCCCAATTTCCGACCGCTGCGGGGATTTGAAACCGCGGTCGAGCCTTTAGGTCTCGAAAAGTCCGCAATGGTCGGAAATTTGACATCAGGAGCGCCAGGCAGCCGACCGCTTGCGGGCACGGACAGTGTGCAATATCCCCCGCTGCCAACCCGGCATAGTGCGCACCTCAACGTCGACGAAACCCGCACGATACAGGCGATCGACAAAAGTCTGAATCGAGTCGAAGGACAGAACGCTACGCCACAGGTAGCGGTAGAGCCGTGTCCGCCGAGAGGTCAGCCAGCCCAGCGGAATGATCACCAGCCAACACGCCAAAGTCCAGACCAGCTGGGCGCGACGCGATCCTTCGATCGAGTACTCCTGAACGACCAACACGCCATCGTCGGCGAGCAGATCGAAGAGCCCGCCGAGTACTGCATCGCGGTCGGCGACATTGCGGAACAGGTACGCCGCAAAGGCGCCCTGAACCCGATCGCCAAGGCCCAACGGCTCAGGTGACCGAGCGATCTCCTCGGCCTGACCGACCTCGAACCGGACACCCGCGGGCCAGGACTTGGCACGCGCCTGCCGAAGCATGCCCACGGACGCGTCGATCCCCACGATCAGGGATTGCAGACCGGCCGCCGCTGCGGCCTGCTGCATAGCGAGCGTAGAAGCCCCGGACCCACAACCAAGATCAAGAAGACGAATCAGACGCAGCGAGCCTGCCCACTTCGATTCCGGGAGCCACTCCACCAATGCGTCAGCGGCCGAGCGCAGATGCGCGTGGTAGCCAGGGTTGAGCGCCACCATGAGGTCGTAACTCGGCGCGACTTCATCGAATGCTGTTGCAAGGTCCTCAGTCGTGATCATGGTCGCTGCTGGCTAACCTCCTCGCGTGACGAT
>JAICEV010000208.1 GCA_025923975.1 Propionibacteriaceae bacterium | reverse complement strand
GGATCGCCCGGGCCGCGCCGCAACTGAGCGAAGACCGGCCACATCATGACGGGCTCCGCGAGCCGGAAGTGACGCGTCAAGGCATTCATCGCGCCTCCGGGCGGTTGATCTTGAAGACGCCATCGGAACGGCGCTGGAATCCATTGCGCAGCAGCACCGCCTGCGATGCGACATTGTCGGCATCGGTCTCGGCAACGACAGTAAACGCTCCGTCCTGCCACGCTTGCTGCAGGATCAAGGCACAAGCGCGAGTCGCGATACCACGCCCGCGACAGGCTGGTACCACGCTGTAGCCGATCTCGACCGCGAACTCGGGGCTAGGCGGCCCATGGAATCCGATGTCGCCCACTACCACACCATCCACCACGATCTGATGGATCCACCAGGCGGGGGACTCATTGATCGCACCAAGCATCACCCCATGAGCAGCGAACAACATCGCCACTGCATCAATACTGTCCGGCAGTGGATACTCCGGATGCCAAGGTGGCCACTGCCCTTCGACACGCTCAGGGCGCAGCTTCCCAGGCTCAGGGCGCAGCTTTCCGGGCGCAGCGCGCCGTCCCTGCGCACGCAGCTTCCCGGCTAACATCAGCCGAGCCACCCCGACCGGCAACGGCACGAGCCGCAGATCGTACCTGGCCTGAGCGCTCGACTCCGATGGGCTCAGTCTTCGCTGGCTTGCGGCCATGGGTTCTTCCGACAACCACCGAGTCCCTTGGTCTGCTGCATCATCACCGGCGCCAGTCTCCCTGGGCCCGGGCAGGCCACATGCCGCTTGCCCAAAGCGTGTCCGAATTCGTGATTGACCAGATAGCGCCGGTAGCTGGTGAGATCGGATCCGTAGGAATCGACGCCGAGGAGCCAACGCTTGGCGTTCAAGACGACCCGATTGCCGTTCTGGCACGACACCTCCCCGCGGGTCAAGTACGGCGCGCACAGCCGGTCGGTGGTTTCTGGCGTCACGATGTAGGCGTGCAGCGTGGCGGGCTCGCCAACCGGCGCGAGCTCGAATCGCCAACGACGGGTGCCAGTCCAGCTGCGCTTATCGTCGAGTATCCGCTGGATCAGCACTGCGGCCTTGTCGGGATCGATGGCCAGCCCGTCTTCAACTCGTACGTCGAAGCGGATCAGGTCGCCGTATGGGGATGTCGGCTTCACAGCTTTCTCGGCCGCCTGGTACGTACCAGGTCCACTCCCTGGCACCTCTACCTGTTGCAGGCGCTTGGCCTTGCGCTCCGCCAGCAACTTCACCTGACTCAGGCTGCTGCTGGCCGAGGTGGAGGGCTGTGCAGTCGCCGTCGGCGATGGTGTCGCGGGTACTGCACTGGTCGCGGAAGCGACGGGAATTCCGGTGATCGGGCCAGCAAATCGAGAGACGAGATCACTGTCAGTGAGCGCCGTGGGCAACGTGCGTAAGCACAGCCCGATAAGGCCGAGAGCGAGGATCCCGGAGACCACACCGGCAGCGCCACGATGGTGGCGTGCCGCCCGACCGCTGCGAGCAGAGTGATCGGTCCTCACATGCCCAGGATGACGTGGGTTAGATTGTGGGCTGAGTTTGCTCCTGGATGCCTGGCGAGCGACCGCGCGATGCGGCGGGGTGTCGTCCCAACTCGCCCCAGGTAGCCGACTCACGGGGACTAAGACTAGGCGGCATCGTGGCTCACTCACACTCAAGCTCAGAGCATCTTTCAAATACCGGTCCGCAAACGTTGGTGAATCCCGACGAACTGCGCCGCCACCAACGCGCACTGCGGATCCTCGTCGTCGTCCTGATCCCGTTAGCGATCTGGACTCTGGTCGGGTTGATTGCCTTCTGGCCCGGCGACATCTCCCGCCATGTGAACTCCGACGTAGGCGGCTACAGCGTTCCGGGCGTTACCTTCCCGACGGCGCGGATTACCGGCATCAAGGAGATCTCGTGCGAGGGACTCGCAGGATCAACATCCGGGGTGACTGATACTCGCTGTGCTGACCTGACAGCTGAACTGCTGAGGGGCGACGACAAAGGCAAGGCGGTGACCGTGCCGATAACGGCCCCGCTGTATTCGTCGGGGGTCGAGGTCGGCCAGGTCATCAAGTTGGTGCGTCTGCCGTCGACCGGAGACCAGCCGGCGACCTACCAGTTCTCTGAGTTTGACCGGAGTACGCCACTGTTGGTCGTGGGGTTGATCTTCGCTGTTGTCGTTGTTGTGGTTGCCCGCTGGCGCGGCTTCGCCGCGCTGATCGGCCTCGCCTTTGCCGGCTTCATTCTGATCACATTCATGTTCCCAGCACTGATAGCGGGGTCTAACCCGATCATGGTCGGGCTGATCGGCTCCTCGGCGATCATGTTCGTCGCGCTATACGCTGCCCACGGGTTCAGCGCTCGTACCACGACCGCCCTGGTAGGGACACTCTTCGGGCTGATCTTGATAGCACTGCTCGGCTATTTCGCCACCAAGTGGGCGCACCTCACCGGCGTTGCGACGGAAGACGACTACGTGCTGGCGGCTACCGCGCCTGATCTCCAACTGACGTCGGTGGTGATTTGCGGGATCATCGTTGCGGGTCTCGGCGTCCTCAACGATGTGACGATCACTCAGGCCTCCGCAGTCTGGGAGCTCGCGGATCAAGGCGCGACGCAGAAGCGTCTGTTCTCCCGGGCGATGCGGATCGGCCGAGATCACATTGCTTCGACTGTGTACACGATTGCCTTTGCGACGGCTGGCGCGTCGCTCGGCGTGTTTCTGTTGATCAAGATCAATAACCGGCCGCTGCTCGATGTCGTGTTGACCGAGCGGTTCGCAGCCGAAGTGCTGAGCATTCTGGTGGGCTCGATCGGCCTGGTCTTGGCAGTGCCGCTCACCACAGCTGTTGGTGTTGCTGTCGTGCGTGCCAGCGGCGCAGGTCGCTCCGTACGCCAGATCGGCACGGGTCGAACCGTTGATTCCGTCCGTGACCAACGGCCCGCGGCCGTCAAGGAAAAGGCGTTTCCGAAGCAGCCGCCAGGCCGCCCAGCCGCGACACCGGAGCCACCGGAGACGGCGACTACTACGCTGCCCCGTAGTAACCGGCGGCCTCAGCCCACGCCATCAAATGGGGACGAGTCAGCTCCCGCCGAAAGTCAGGTCAAGCGCCGCAGGCTACGACGTCATGATGATGATGATGATTTCGGCGATTTCACCTACCTTCACGAGCCCATCGAGGATGAGCCGGAAGCGCCTAGATCTCAGGGCCGACGGGCGCGATGAATTTCCCCGGCGCGCTAGTAGCCACGGGCCTTGAATTCAAGTTGACTTTAAGTTGAACAATGGGGTTCATGCCTCATGGACTCATTACTGGCGCCTCGATCGGGTTGGGGCGAGCACTGGCCTTTGAGCTGGCTCGCCGCGGCTGGACTCTTACGATCGACGCTCGGCATGCGGAGCCGCTTGCGAGCACGGCCTGGGCCCTATCGGAGCTCACGTCGGTGCATGCCCTCCCCGGCGATGTTGCCGACCCGGCACATCGCGAGCAGCTAGTCGCTGCCGTGGTGGCGGCAGGTCGACTGGATCTATTGATCAACAACGCCAGCGATCTTGGTGGATCACCACTGCCAGCGCTACGTGATCTTGAGCCTGAGGCGTACGAACAGCTGCTGCGTACCAATGTCGTAGCTCCGCAGCAACTGATCCGGGCTCTGCTGCCTGCAATGCATCCCCAGACCGTGATCATCAACGTGTCCTCTGATGCGGGCGTCGAGCACTACGAGACTTGGGGCGGCTATGGGTCCAGCAAGGCTGCGCTTGATCACCAGACGCTGACCTGGGCAGCAGAGGAGCCAGACTTCAGGTGGTACAGCCTCGACCCAGGCGATATGCAAACCGCCATGCACCAGGCTGCCTATCCGGGCGAGGACATCAGCGATCGCCCAGGGCCAGAGACCGTGGCGCCGATCGTCGTGGCTCTGGTCGGCTCTCGTCTGCCTAGTGGTCGCTATCAAGCAGCCGAGCTGATTGCAGCGCTCGCGGCGAGGGCAGAGGCGCAATGAGCATCATGCTGGCGACCCAGCCCGACACCCGCTTCGCATCTTGCGAAGACAGCGCGGCAGCCGAGCCGCCCGAGCTGCGGGGCCTGCGGCGCGACGGCGTACGGCTAATGGTGGCAACTCCGGCCGGCATCCAGCACACCTTCTTCTACCGCCTCGCTGACCAACTGCGTGCCGGCGATGTGCTGGTGGTCAACACCTCGGCCACCGTTCCGGGCCAGCTCGACGGCCTACGGAACGGTTCAGATGTTGTGGTACACATCGCGAACCGGCTCGGCGACGGTACTCGGGTTGTCGAACTGCGTACGCCGCCCGACGCTTCAGCTCCGGTTCTCGACGGCCGAGTCGGTGAGGACATCGCCCTCCCAGCCGGTGGCGCGCTGCAGCTCATCGCGCCGTATCCCCAATCCAGCTCCTCCCCCAACGGCGTTGGGGACCGGCTCTGGCGTGGGCGGGTCATCGTCTCACAGAGTGTTTCCGGCTACCTGCGGATGCACGCGCGGCCGATCAGTTACGGCTACCTCAACGGTTCGTTTCCCATCTCGGCCTACCAGACGATCTTCGCCCTCTGTCCCGGCAGCGCGGAAATGCCGAGCGCGGCCCGGCCGTTCAGCGCGGAGCTGGTTGCCCGGCTGGTGGCACGGGGCGTGATCTTCGCGCCGATCACCTTGCACACCGGGTTGTCCTCCCAGGATGCGGGCGAGGCTCCGCAGCCGGAATGGTTCGAGGTCAGCGAGACGACCGCGCATCTGGTCAACTCGGCCCGAGCGCGGGGCGGCCGGCTGATCGCGGTGGGCACGACAGCCACCCGTGCCATCGAGTCTGCAGCTCGGCCGGACGGGATCGTGACAGCATCCTCTGGATGGAGCGATCTGGTGATCTCTCCGGATCGACCGGTTCGGGTTGTCGACGGCTTGATCACGGGATGGCACAACCCTGAGGCATCCCATCTGCTGCTGGTCGAGTCCGTGGCCGGCGCCGAGCTGACCCAGCGCGCCTACGACGCCGCCGTTGCCGAGCACTATCTCTGGCACGAGTTCGGCGACTCGTGCCTGTTTATTTGAGCAGGTGAATCCTTAACGCTCAGGTAACGAGACCTTGAGTAGGCTCCGCCTATGGCGGACGTGCTTTCCAACTATCGGGCAGGTGATGCGTTCGACGAGATGATGGACCCGGAGGGCAGCGTCCGGCCGTCGTACCAGGCTGTCTACTCCGCTCTCAGCCGATCAACCTCAGACGATCTCCGCATGATCGCGGAATCCCTTGCCAACAACTACACCCAAGCCGGCGTGACCTTCGATGTCGGCGGAGTAGAGCGGCCCTTTCCCCTCGATCTAGTGCCGCGAGTCATAGCGTCGCCCGAGTGGGAGATTATCGAGGCCGGTGTCGCCCAGCGAGTGCGAGCGCTCGAGGCCTTTCTGGCTGATATCTACGCCGACGCAAAGGTGATCTCCGACGGGGTCATTCCCAGCCAGCTGGTCACTTCCTCGACCCACTTCCACCGGGCAGTGTGGGGCATCAAGCCTGCCAACGGCGTGCGGATCCATGTCGCTGGTGTGGACCTGATCCGCAATCCCGCCGGCGACGTACGCGTGCTCGAGGACAACGTCCGGGTACCGAGCGGGGTCTCGTATGTGATGACCAACCGCAACGCCATGATCACCGCGATGCCCGAAGCCTTCGCCAACCAGCGCATCCGACCAGTGACGGGTTATCCAACTCGGCTGCTCACCGCACTGCGCAAGGCCGCGCCGCCCGGCGTCGACGAACCGACGGTTGTGGTACTCACCCCGGGCGTCTATAACTCCGCCTACTTCGAGCACACCCTGCTGGCGCGCACCATGGGCGTCGAGCTGGTTGAGGGCCGTGATCTTGAGTGTCGCCGTGGCAAGGTCTTCATGCGCACCACCGCCGGGCTGCAGCGGGTGGATGTGATCTACCGCCGCATCGATGATGAGTTCCTCGATCCGGTCCACTTCCGCAGCGACTCGATGTTGGGTGTGCCCGGCCTGGTGAACGCCGTACGTACCGGCGGAGTAGCGCTAGCCAATGCAATTGGCAACGGCGTAGCCGACGACAAGTTGATCTACACCTACGTCCCCGACTTGATCAAGTACTACCTGCGAGAAGATCCGATTATCGCCAACGTCGATACCTGGCGGCTGGAGGACGCCGAAGCCCGCACAGAAGTACTGGATCGCCTTGACGAGCTAGTTGTCAAGCCGGTTGACGGCTCCGGTGGGAAGGGCATTGTGATCGGACCACGTGCCACAAAGAGTGAACTTGATGAGCTGCGCCGTCAGGTGAGCGAGGACCCTCGCAGTTGGATTGCGCAACCGGTAGTCCAGCTGTCCACTGTGCCAACACTGATCGAGGATTGCCTGGAGCCGCGCCATGTCGATCTTCGACCATTCGCAGTCAACAATGGCGAGGACGTCTGGGTGCTCCCCGGCGGGCTGACTCGCGTCGCCTTGCCTGCCGGAGAGCTCGTCGTCAACAGCAGCCAGGGCGGCGGGAGCAAGGACACGTGGGTGCTCAGCCCACCTCCGCACCGATCGTCGTCACATCGGGGCACGACCGAACACCGCGACGAGCTCGCTGATCAGGTCCAGTCGCAGACAGCGGTGCCGATCACCGTGGCCACTATCCCGGTTGCGGTGATGCCGGGCGTC
>JAICEV010000207.1 GCA_025923975.1 Propionibacteriaceae bacterium | reverse complement strand
CTTTGAAGATACGACGGCCATGGTGTGCCAGCACCTCGAGAGTCGTTCCGACCAACAACACCAGGAAGGCAATCCGTAAGGGCGTGATAATGACCGCGCTTATGACCCTGGCATGTGGCTTCACCGGCGTGATGTCGCCATAGCCGGTGGTGGTGAGCGTTACCGTCGCGTAGTAGATCGAATCAATGAGATCGACGTCGCCGTCGTAATTGTCGACGTAAGCGTCCCGGTCAATCCAGACAATCAACACCACAACCAGTAGCAGCATCAATGCCAGCAGTCCCCGCCGCAGCAGCTCGATCGCTGGTGACGACGTATGCTCGGGCAGGTTGACGAGCGCCTCGTCAGGCCACGACCGGCCCGACCTGTCCCGGCGGCGAACCGGTTCGGTGAGGCTCATATGCCTACTTCTTCCGCTGGCTGCGCGGCTTGTTCTGTGGCTGAGGGCGCTTGGCCGACCCCTCGCGATGTGATCGTACGTCTGACTTGAAGGTCACGCCGACCTTCTTGGCGCCATTCCCGACCGTCGAGCCGGCCTCCTCCAATTCTGCGTTGCTCGGTTCAGTTTCTTTGGTGGCACTGGTGCTTCCCAGCTCTGCCTCGGCAACCGGCGCCGACGCGGTGGTCTCGACCACACGCTCCTTCTGACTCTCCTTTGCACGTCGCGCTCGGACGCGCGCTGCCAGCTTCTTCATGTCCGGCTCCCGCTCCTTCATCTGCGCCAGAATCGGCGTCGCGATGAAGATCGAGGAGTATGCGCCAGCCACCATGCCGACGAAGAGTGCCAGCGCAAGGTCTTTCAGCGGACCCTCACCCAAAATGAACGCTCCTGTGAACAGCAGCGCCGCGACCGGGAGGACGCCGATCACCGTGGTGTTGATGGAACGTACGAGCACTTGGTTGACGGCGAGGTTCGCGGCCTCTGAGTAAGTCCTTGTCGTGCTGGATTTGATGTCGCGGACGTTCTCCCGCACCTTGTCGAACACGACGACCGTGTCATAAAGCGAATAGCCAAGGATCGTCAGTACGCCTATCAACGTGGCTGGTGTCACCGTGAAACCGACAAGGGCGTAAATGCCAATGGTCAAGATCAGGTCGTGTACCAGCGCGATCAGCGCGGCGACCGACATCTTGGCGTCTCGGAAGTAGATCCCTATGACCAGCGCGACGAGTACCAGGAATACGCCGAGCGCGATCAGAGCTCGCTCGGTGATCTGACTCCCCCAGGAGGCGCCAATCAGGCTGTATGCGACCTGGTCGGGATTGATGCCGACCTCATCGGCGATCGCGGCCCGCACCTTCGGCACTTCTTCGGTCGGGTCCAGCGTACGGGTCTGCACTCTTACCTGGTTGTTGCCGATCGTGTTGACGGTCGCCTCATCAAGATCAGGCACGCCGGAATTGCGGATCGCATCTCGCATCGAGTCGACAGTCTGCGGAGTTACCTGGGTGGCCACTTTGAAATCAGCGCCACCTTTGAACTCGATGCCAAAGTCCAGGCCCCGCCACGCCAACGCGATGATCGAGACTCCGATCAGGATGGCCGAGACGATGTACCAGCGACGACGGTGCCCGATGAAGTCGTAGGAGACTTCGCCGGTGTAAAGACGATGCCCGATCTCACCCAGCTTCGACATTAGACGCTTTCCTCGCTCACTGCCGCTGGACGCGGCACCACTGGTCGGCGGGAACGTGAGCCAGGCAGCGCCTGTACGCCGAGATGTTCGGGATCAAGCCCAGAGAGTGGATGACCGCCGCCGAAGAACTTGGTTCGCGCAAGCAAGGTCATCAGCGGTTTGGTGAAGAGGAAGACCACTGCCACGTCGATCAGCGTGGTCAGTCCGAGTGTGAAGGCGAATCCCTTCACTGCACCAATTGCCAGCACGAACAACACCAGAGCCGAGAGCAGGGAGACGGTGTCGGCGATGAGAATCGTCTGGCGGGCGCGCCGCCAACCCGTTTCGACTGCCGTACGCAAGCTGCGGCCTTCGCGTACCTCGTCGCGGATTCGCTCAAAGTAGATGACAAAGCTATCTGCCGTGATACCGATCGCAACGATGGCGCCGGCGATGCCTGGAAGGTTCAGAGCGAAACCCACGGAGCTGCCGAGCAGCACCATGCAGGCGTAGGTAATGACCGCCCCAAGTCCGAGCGAGGCAACCACGACGATGCCAAGGCCGCGGTAGTAGAGGAAGCAGTATCCGACGACCAGCGTCAGGCCGATGATGCCGGCGATGATGCCGGCTCGCAGCTGCTCGCCGCCAAGCGTGGCAGAGACGTTGTTGACCTCTGAGACGTCGAAGGCAAGCGGCAGTGCACCGTACTTGAGTACGTTGGCGAGCTCGGTCGCGCTCTTCTGGGTGAAGTTGCCGGAGATTTCTGCCCGGCCGCCCGGTATGGGCTCATTAACCGACGGCGCTGATATGGAAACTCCGTCAAGAACGATCGCGAAGCGGTTCTGCGGCTCGCTCTTCGCCGAAAGCTCCCGCGTAGCCTGTTCGAAAGTGGTCGCGCCTTCGGGGTTGAACTCCAGGTTCACCACCCAATTGACGTTGTTCTGTGGAATGCCCGCGACCGCTGTCGTCAGCTGGTCTCCCTCGATCAGAGTGGGTCCGAGCAGATATTTCTCGGTTTTCTCCTGGTTGCAGGCAAACAGGCCCTGGTCGGCGGCGTCGTTCACTTTGGTCTCACAGGTGAACTCAGCGAATGCCGCCTGGCACGCTTCGCTGGGCTGCCACTCCAGCGCCTTGTCGGGCGGCGTTCCCTTGCCGTCGGCTGGTATGCAGGCCTGATCCACGGGCACCGGTGGAGCGGTCGGTAGGGCTGGTAGCGGTTTGTTATTGCCGCTTGGTTGTGGGCTCGCCGGTGCGCTGGCTTCCTCTGACGGAGCATTGGCTGACTCTGAGGCGCCGGCGGTCGGTTCGCCGCTCGGCGGCGCGGTGGCTCCTTGCGTCGGCTCACTCGTCGCGGTTGGCGCCGGCTGGGGTGGTTGCACCTGCTCGGCTGCATACACCGCCCTGAACCGTAAGACGGCAGTCTGTCCGACCAGGCGGACCAACTCGTCCTGCTGCACGTTCGGCACAGTGACGATGATTTGGTTGTCGCCAGAGGTAGTTACCTCGGACTCGCCGACACCGAGACTGTCTACTCGGCTCTGGATGATGGTCTTGGCCAACTGGAGGCTGTTGGGATCAACGGTCCCGCTGCCAGTGGTGTTCCTGGCGGTCAAGGTAATGGTGGTACCGCCCCTGAGATCCAGACCGAGCTTCGGGGTCCATGTTCCGCTGACCGCCAGTAAGGTGATCAGTCCAGCCACCAACACGGCCAACACGATCAGTGTGCGGCCAGGGTGACCAGTCGTCGTTGCCACTCGCGTGTGTTTCCTAGCTGTGGAGAAGGCTCACTCAGCGGTCGGGGGCTTCGACTCGCGGGCGGTCGACGACGAGTCCGGCTCGACGGCAGGGTCGGTCCCGGCCGTCGTCGTCGACTCGCCTACCGGCCGCTCACTCTTGAGCTCAATCGGCTCCTCAGCAACGGTCTCCTCCTCGAGCTCGTCCTGCTCGTCGAGGCGGTCCTCGTCATTGTCGGTGACGACCTTGCTGATCGCCTGCTTGAGCACGGTGAGCTCGGTGCCGGGCGAAATCTCCAGCACAACCTGTCGCGGCCCGACCGATACGACTGTGCCGAAAAGGCCGCTGCCAAGCATCACCCTGGTGCCCGGGCTGATGGCGTTCATCGTCTGTTGCATGGCCTGCTGCCGCTTGCGCTGAGGTCGCAAGATCAAGAAGTAGAACGCCAAGACCAGCAAGGCGATGAAGATCAAAGTCGAGTATTCCTGCATTGCTCCGGCATCCGATTGTGAGTGTGCTGCGCAGCTCCTGCGCAGTAGCGATGAATTTGTCCCTGCGGCTCAGTCTTGGGACGTCTGTAAAAAAACCGCCCGCCGTACTCTACCTAGTCTGCGACCAAAATCGGCATTTGTACGGCCTGTGAATGGCTACGTCACAAGTCAGCCGAAGAGATCGGGGGCGGCGCCGACGCCGGGAAGCGGACCGGGAGGAGCCAATCCAAGGTGCCGCCAGGCCGCCGGTGTCGCAACGCGGCCGCGCTGAGTACGCATCAGGAAGCCCTGCCGAACCAGGAACGGCTCCGCGACCTCTTCGACGGTCTCGCGCTCCTCACTAACCGAGATGGCGAGCGTAGACAATCCCACCGGACCACCACCAAACCGACGGCATATCGCATCGAGTACGGCGCGGTCTAGGCGGTCGAGACCCAGCTCGTCGACCTCATAGAGCTGCAGTGCGTCCCTAGCGACCGAACGGGTGACTCGGCCGTTCGCTCGGACCTGGGCGTAGTCGCGCACCCGTCGAAGCAGCCGGTTGGCGATACGCGGGGTGCCGCGGGAACGGCGAGCGATCTCCGCACCACCGGTCGGCTCGAGTGGGACTCCAAGGAGCTCGGCGGAGCGGCGCAGGATGTGTTCCAACGCGGCGGTCTCGTAGAAATCGAGCTGAGCGGTGAAGCCGAAGCGGTCCCGCAACGGTCCCGGCAGTAGACCAGCTCGGGTGGTGGCCCCAACCAGTGTGAAGGGCGGAATCTCCAAGGGGATGGCGGTCGCTCCGGGGCCCTTGCCGACTACCACATCAACCCGAAAGTCCTCCATCGCGAGGTAGAGCATTTCCTCAGCTGGTCGCGACATGCGGTGGATCTCATCGAGAAAGAAGACCTCGCCCTGCACCAGCCCGGACAAGATCGCCGCAAGGTCTCCGGCATGTTGAATGGCCGGGCCGCTTGAGATCCGCAGCGGTGCATTCATCTCGCTTGCAACGATCATTGCCAGAGTGGTCTTGCCGAGGCCGGGCGGGCCGGACAACAAGACGTGGTCCGGTACTCCCCCGCGGTGCCGGGCAGCCTCGAGGACCAGTCCGAGCTGCTCGCTGACGCGCGGCTGCCCCTCGAACTCGCCCAGAGTGCCGGGACGGAGCATCGACTCAGCCGCGCGCTCGTCGGGATCGGCATAAGGCCGTACCAGTCCGGCGAGCTCCTTATCGCTGATCTGACTCACCGGGCCCACTACTTTCGCGCCAGGCTTTGCAATGCTGCCCGCATCAGAACCGCGACGTTGACCTGCGGGTCATCGCGCGTCAGGGGCTCGACCTCGTCGCAGGCGGACTCGGCGTCCCTGGCCGACCACCCTAGGCCCTGTAGTCCCTGCGTCACTTGCGCGCGCCAGGCGGCGGGTGGCCTGGCGGCTGGTTCCGGAATGTCTGCGTATCCAACGGTGTTGATCTTGTCTTTGAGCTCGATGACCATGCGTTGTGCACCCTTGCGACCGATGCCGGGCACCTTGCACAGCTGCAAGAGGTTCTCACTGGCGATCGCGGTGCGCAGTTCATCGGGGCTGAGTACGGCCAACGCGGCCTGCGCTAGCTTGGGCCCGACTCCAGTCGCCGTTAGTAGGAGCTCGAAGAACTCCCGCTCATCGGCCGACGCGAACCCGTACAAGGTCAGCGAGTCCTCTCGGACGACGAGCGATGTCGCCAGCGATGCTCGCTGTCCCACCCGAAGCCCCGCTACCGTGTTGGGGCTGCAGACTGCCTGAACGCCAAATCCGCCAATCTCGATGACGGCTGAAGTGGGCCCGATCTGGGCGACCAAGCCGGTCAACTGCGCGATCATGCCTCTCCCGTGCGTGGTGAATGCGAGCGGCCGAAGGCACCTCGTTGCCGCTTCGCTTTCTGGCCGGCAGCCTCCACCGCGGCGTTCAATCGAGCGGTGGTGCTGCCACGCCAGACGTGACAGATCGCTAGCGCCAGCGCATCCGCCGCATCCGGCGGCTTAGGTGTGTCGTCGAGCTTGAGAATCTTCGCCACCAGTGCGCCGACCTGTTCCTTCGAGGCACGCCCGGACCCAGTGATCGAGGCCTTGACTTCGCTGGGGGTATGCAGGCTTACCGGAATTCCACGCCGGGCGGAGACGAGCATTGCCACTCCAGCAACCTGAGCGGTGCCCATCACTGTTTGCACATTGTGCTGAGCGAATACACGCTCAATGGCGACGGCCGTTGGTCGATAGCGGCTGACCCAGTCTTCGATCATCTCTTCGATCGTCAGGAGGCGACTCGAGACATCGAGATTCGCGGGCGTACGAACGACATCGACGGCGACCAAAAGCGGCTGGCGGCCGGGAACGCCGTCGACGACACCCAGCCCGCATCTGGTTAGGCCCGGGTCGACTCCCAGAACCCGCATGCGGTCCCCCAGGTGTCGCGTGACCGGATCGCCCACGCGATCCCCCTTAACCCTGAATAAACGAACAGATGTTCGGTAGCCTATGTGCTGCCCCTGACGATGGCCACGCGACACGCTGTCCGTTCGCAACTAGTGTTGCAGGGCCCGTGGCCGGCTGTGCGCGGGTGCCCTGATCGGGTAGGTCGGCACTATCCCAGCTGACCTAGTGTCGAGCTCCGCGTCACTCGTCTGCCAGGATGCTGAATCCGTTAACGGCAGGCCTCAATGGTCGACGCCCACTCATGCACTGCCGCCCAGTCGTCGATAGCTATGGGGCGAAGTGTGATTGCCGTGGTATTCGAGGTGTCGTAATCGTGATCAGCCATTAGCTGATCTTGGCCAGCACTTCGTCCGACGCATCAAAGTTGGCGTACACATTCTGGACGTCGTCGGAGTCCTCCAGTGCGTCAAT
>JAICEV010000206.1 GCA_025923975.1 Propionibacteriaceae bacterium | reverse complement strand
TCGGTCTGCGAAGCAAGGCAAAGATCGCCGGCCAATCGATCGTCGCCATCGTGTTCGCTGTCGCGTCGCTGCAGTTCCCCGATGAGCGGGGAGTTACTCCCGCCTCACCCGCCATCTCGTTCCTGCGCGACATCGAATGGCTGCAACTACCACTGATCCTCGTGATCATCTGGGTGATGCTGCTGATCGCCGCTGCCAGCAATGGGGTCAACCTCACCGACGGCCTCGACGGCTTGGCCTCTGGTGCCTGCGTGATGATCTTCGGCGCCTACACGCTGGTGAACATCTGGCAGTACAACCAGTCCTGTGCCTATACCGCCTCCGCCGGGCCGAAGTGTTACGAGGTACGCGATCCGTACGACCTGGCGGTGGTGGCGGTCGCGCTCGCGGGCGCTTGCTTCGGCTTCCTGTGGTGGAACGCCGAGCCGGCCAAGATCTTTATGGGCGACACCGGCTCACTATCTCTGGGTGGCGCGCTCGCTGGGATGGCGATCTTCACTCGAACCGAGCTCTTGTTAGTGATCCTGGGCGGGCTGCTGGTCATTGAGGTGATGTCGGTGATCTTGCAGGTCGGCTTCTTCAGGTTGACCCGGGGCAAACGGCTGTTCAAGATGTCGCCGATCCACCATCACTTTGAGCTGTTGAACTGGGCCCAGGTGACGATCGTGATGCGTTTTTGGATCATCGCCGGACTGTGCGTGGCAGCCGGCCTGGGAATCTTCTACGCAGAGTGGGTGGCAGGCACATGAGTCTTTCCTGGCTTGCCCACGCCGATAGCCGATCGCCGTGGGCCCAGGCCCATGTAGTTGTGGCAGGCATCGGGCTTTCCGGCTTCGCGGCTGCCGATGGGCTGCTGCAGTTCGGCGCGCGGGTCACGACTTTGGATGACGTGCTGGACGAGCTCACATCTGACAAGGGCAAGCTGTTGGAAGTGCTCGGCGGCTCGGTCCGGCTCGGGCCGGGTGCCACTGCCATCCTTCCCGATGACGTCGACCTGGTGATCGCCACCGGCTGGCCGGCCAGCGCGCCGCTGCTGATGCAGGCGGCCGCACGTGGCGTACCGATCTGGAGCGAGGTGGAGCTGGCATGGCGGCTCAGCCGACCTGACAAGATCGTCCCCTGGCTGGGCATCACCGGCACGAATGGCAAGACCACGACCACCCAGATGCTCGAGTCGATCCTCAGTGCCGCAGGACTGAGGACGGCGGCGGTGGGCAATATCGGCCGGCCGATCATAGAGACTGTGCTGGACCCCGAACCGTACGACGTACTCGCAGTCGAGCTGTCCAGTCATCAGTTGCACTGGTCCCACTCGCTGGCCCTGCACTCCGCCGCAGTCCTCAACGTGCAACCCGATCACCTGGAATGGCACGGTTCCTACGCCGCCTATCGTGACGCCAAGGCCACGATCTACGCCGGCGTCCAGGCAAGCTGCGTCTACAACGTCGCTGACCCGGTCACCGAGCAGATGGTCGAGCAGGCTGAGGTGGTCGAAGGTGCCCGGGCGATCGGCTTCACACTGGGCACGCCTGGCCTCTCGATGCTCGGCGTCGTCGACGAGCTGTTGGTCGATCGGGCCTTCATTGAGCAGCGTCGGGACTCGGCGCTGGAGCTCGCCAAGATCAGCGACGTCAGTCCGGCGGCTCCGCACAATGTGGCAAACGCACTAGCGGCTGCCGCGCTGGCCCGCTCCTACGGTGTGCCCGCGCTGGCGGTGCGTCAAGGGTTGCGAACGGTCAGGATCGGTCCGCACAAGATCCAGACCGTGTTGGAACGAAATGGGGTCTCCTGGGTGGACGATTCGAAGGCCACTAATCCCCATGCCGCCGATGCCGCGTTGCGCGCGTTTGACTCTGTGGTCTGGATCGCCGGAGGTCAAGCGAAAGGAACCACTTTCGATGAGTTGATCACTGCCCATCGTGCAAGGTTGCGTGGCGCCGTCCTGCTCGGGATAGATCGAGAGATCATCGCGGAAGCCCTCGCTCGACACGCGCCCGAAGTCCCCACACAAATCATTGAGGGAGTCGACACTAGAGCAATGGCACAAGCCGTTGCGGCGGCCGCTTCCCTGGCCAGACCTGGTGATGCTGTCCTGCTCGCGCCGGGGTGCGCCAGCAAAGACATGTTCACCGACTACGCCGCACGCGGCGATGCCTTCGCTGCCGCCGTGCGTGCGCTTGCAGAGGAGTAGAGGCTAGTGCCGTGTCGCCCAAGTCTCGTTACGTTTGGCGCCGCCCATGCACGCACCTCGCGGCGTTCTCCTCGGTCGAGATACGACTCGGTATCCCTCCCTCGTCGGCCTTGCGATGTACGCACCTGAACGACGCCGAACGCAACGGAACTTGGGCGACACGACACTGGTGGCGACCCTGACCCCGCAGGGCCAGACCGCGCCCAGCCGAGCTGGAAAGGTCGGCCATTCCCCAGTCGCCGACATCCGTCGCCCAATGTTGCCCATCGAGGTACTGCACTGGCTCCGCTCGATGCTGGACCGGCCACTCACCAGCTATCACCTGGTACTCGGCTCCGTGGCGCTGTTGATCATCGTCGGACTAATGATGGTGCTGTCAGCTTCCAGTGTGAATGCCTACCTCACCTTCAATGACTCCTACTTCTATGTGAAACGGCAGCTGATCTTCCTCGGTGTCGGGGTACTCGGCGCCTTCACGATCATGAAGCTGCCGCCATCGACACTGCGGCTACTGAGTTGGTTCGGTGTTGCTCTAGCGGCAATTTTGTTGATCTTGACCTATACGCCGCTCGGCATCTCGGTGAACGGCAATCGGAACTGGCTCTATCTCGGCTCATCGCTGTTCTCCATCCAGCCCGCGGAGTTCGCGAAGCTGGCCATGATCGTTTGGGGAGCTGACCTGCTGGCCCGCAAGTATCGCCTGCTCGACCAGCCCAAGCATTTGCTGGTTCCCTTTCTGCCAGTGAGCGTGGTCTTGATCTTGCTCGTGCTCTTCCAGGGCGACGCCGGAACGGCAGTTGTTATGGCGGTCATTGCTGCCGGCATGCTCTGGGTGGTTGGTGCTCCGCTGCGAGTGCTGCTGGCATTGGGGTCGGCCGGTCTGGCCGGTGTGATCGCGATCTTCGTGACCTCGCCGGTTCGGATGCGACGTCTTGCTGCCTTTCTGGACCCGGCCCTTGACCTCAACGGCGCCAATGATCAGGCCAACGCCGGCATGTTCGCGATCGCGTCCGGCGGCTGGTGGGGGGTCGGTCTGGGTGCCAGTCGGCAGAAGTGGGGCAGCCTCCCGGAAGCGCATACCGACTTCATTTTCGCGGTACTCGGTGAGGAGTTCGGTCTGTTCGGCAGCCTGGTCATCCTCGCCATGATCGGCATCTTGGGATATGCCGGCGTCCGGATCGCGATGCATGCCGATGACCTCTTCGTACGCTATGCCGCGGGTGGTATCACAGCCTGGTTCATGGTGCAGGCGGTGATCAATCTGGCAGTTGTACTTCGGCTGCTCCCGATCGCTGGGGTGCCCCTCCCGCTGGTGTCTTACGGCGGTTCGGCGTTGATTGCCAACTTGCTCGCCATCGGTGTACTGCTTGCGTGCGCTCGCCGAGAACCGGAGGCGCGCAAGCTGCTGGCCAGGAAGGCCATGCGGCCATCGCCCAGGATGACGACTGTGGTCGGTTCGCGGAGACGGACATGAACGATTCGGCTGGGGCTTCGGGCTCGATAGTGCTCGCCGGCGGCGGTTCCGCCGGCCACACCTCGCCGTTGATCGCAACCGGCCTTGAGCTCCGCCGGTTGAGCCCCGGAGTCACACTGACGGCGCTGGGCACGGCTCGGGGCCTGGAGACAACCGTGGTTCCGGCAGCTGGTCTCGACCTGGAGCTGATCCCCCCGGTGCCGATGCCGCGGCGGATCGGGAAAGACCTGGCGCTGCTGGGACCGCGTCTGGTTGAGGCGGTGCGGGCGACCGTACGTCTGCTGCGACGCACCCAGGCTGACGTGGTGCTCGGATTCGGCGGCTACGTGTCCACCCCGGCCTACCTCGCCGCCCGTCGGTTGGGGCTGCCAATCGTGATTCATGAACAAAATGTGCTGCCGGGTCTTGCCAACAGACTCGCGGCCCGACTTACCAGGCACGTCTACACCTCCTTCCCGAAGACGGAGCTGCCGCACGCACGCTGTATCGGACTGCCAATCCGCCGCGCCATTACCGACCTGGACCGAGCAGCGTTGCGGCGTGAAGCGCGCACGGGCTTCGAGTTGCGCCCTGAGCTCCGCACGCTGCTGGTCAGCGGGGGGTCTCAAGGTGCACAACAGATCAACACGGCGGTGGCGGGAGCCAAGCATGAGCTGCTGGCCCAGGGGATTCAGGTGCTGCACGTGCTCGGGCCCAAGAACCTCACGCCTGGCATTGAGCGGACAGTCGATGAGCGGACCGGGGCCGTCTACCAGCCGGTCGCATACGTGGCAGAGATGGAGCGCGCGTACGCTGCTGCCGACCTGATGCTAGGCCGCAGCGGCGCCAGCACAGTGCTGGAGACGGCTGCCGTACGGCTGCCAGCCGTTTTTGTGCCATATCCGCATGGAAATGGTGAGCAAGCTCTGAATGCTGAGCTTGTCGTCAACGCCGGGGGCGGCATCATGCTGGCTGACAGCGACTGCACGTCCGCGTGGGTGGCCGAGGAGATCCCCGCACTGTTCGCGCACCCGGACCGGCTGGCAGGAATGAGCAAGGCGCTTGCCGATGTTGCCAGCCTCGATGCGGCTACCGTGTTGGCGTCGCGAGTTCTGGAGGTGATCCGCTGATGGGCCTGCTCAGTCCCATCGAGCTGCCGAGTCTGGACGAGCTTGGAGCCGTACACTTCATCGCCATCGGGGGTTCCGGCATGAACGGGATCGCCTCGATGATGCTGGCTAGCGGTATCCGCGTCAGCGGCAGCGACCGACAGGACTCCAAATACCTGCGGGCACTGGAAGCGCAAGGTGCACGTGTCTATATCGGGCACCGTGCCGAGCAGTTGGGAGACGCCACCACGGTCGTCGCATCGTCGGCGATCCGGGAGGACAACCCCGAACTGGCGGAGGCCCGGCGCCGCGGCCTACGCGTGCTGCACCGGAGTGCGGCCCTGGGCACACTGATGCTCGGCCGGCGCGGCATTGCAGTCTCGGGAACTCACGGCAAGACCACAACAACGGCGATGATCGCGCACGTGCTAGGCGGCTGCGGATTCGACCCGTCCTTTGTGATCGGCGGAGCACTTACCGGTTCGGCCACGGGCGGGCATCTCGGCGGTGGTGACGTCATGGTCGTCGAGGCTGACGAGAGTGACGGCTCATTCCTGCAATACCCGCGCGAGGTGGCGGTGGTCACCAACATCGATCCTGATCACCTCAGCAACTGGGGGAGTGCGGACAACTACGCCGACGGTTTCCTGCGCTTCGCAACCGCCACGTCAGTGCGATTGCTGGTGACCAGTGCCGACGATCCAGGCGCTGTCGCGCTGAGGGATCGGGTACGGCAGCGGATCGCGGCCGGGTCATCGGGGCCTGAGATCATGACCTTCGGCACCGCCGAAGAGGCCGACGTGCACATCATGGGAGCCCGTCTGGCTGGAACCGGGTCACGTTTCAGCCTTGGCCGCGCTGGCCGCTTTGGCCCGGTCGAGCTCTCAGTGCCCGGACACTACAACGTGCTGAACGCCGCAGCGGCGTACGCAGTGGCCGTCTGGCTCGGCGCGGACGAGGCCGACGTACGACGCGAGCTGACCAGGTACCAGGGCACCTACCGGCGCTTCCAGCTGATCGGGACTCCCAACAACATTCGGGTCTACGACGACTACGCCCATCACCCGACCGAGGTGTTGAACACGCTGATCGCTGCCCGTACTGGCGTCGGAGACGGCCGCGTCGTGGTCTGCTTTCAACCGCACCTCTACACCCGGACCCGAGACTTCTGGCGCGAGCTCGCACATGCTTTGGAGCAAGCCGACGAGGCGATTGTGATGGATGTCTGCGGCGACCGCGAGGATCCCATCCCCGGAATCGACGGAGCCATGGTGGCCGATGCGGTCACTCCGGGTACCGCGCACGTGACCTACCAGCCTGTCTGGGATGACGCGGCGCCAACGGTGGCCCGGATCGCTCGCCCCGGCGACCTCGTGATCACTGTCGGCTGTGGTGACGTCACCAAGGTGGCGCCAAAGATCGTCGACGAGATTCAGCGTCTTACCGAGGCGGTGCGATGACCGCAACGACCACGGTCCGCCGAGGCAGTCGCAAGACCCACACTCGCAACACTCGGAAGGCCCACGCTCGCAAAACTCACAAGAGTCGGCGGTCACACCGGTTGCGGCGCCGTCGCAAGGCCTTGGCGTTCGCTGTCATCCTGCTCGTGGTGGCGCTGCTCGCGGCGAGTCTGTGGAGCGTCTACTTTTCGACGGCGCTCGTCACGAAACAAGTGGACGTGGTCGGCACCCATAATCTGACTCGGTCCCAAGTCAGCCTTGCCGCGCAAGTTCCTCTCGGCGTACCACTAGCTCGTCAAGATCTTGACGCGATTGCCGAGCGCACCACCACTCTGTTGGCGGTTGAGTCTGCGACCGTCACACGCCATTGGCCGAGAACCATCAGGCTGACGGTCGTCGAGCGGCGGCCAGTCCTGGCAGTGCGCCAGGCGACCGGCTACGTCATTGTCGACAAGTACGGTGTCGGATACCAGACGCAGCCGACGCTGCCGGCAGGGGTATTGCTCGCTGAGGTCAGT
>JAICEV010000205.1 GCA_025923975.1 Propionibacteriaceae bacterium | reverse complement strand
GGAGTTGCTCCGCGGCCTGGTAGTCCTGAGTGGTGCTCATTCGTGTTGTCCTTTCTCGGTCAGTCGACTTCTAGCTCGCCTGGCTCGGGATCACGGGTGGGCCGGTGAGGATCGGCGACGGCCGGAAGCCGCTAACGAGCAACCAAACACTGAGCGAGAACTCCCAGATGACCTCGAGCACCGTGAGGGCGACGAGAGGTCCTGAGGGGTTGTCCCAAGCCCCCAACAGCACCCCGATCCCTCCGAGAAAGGCCAAGGGACCGCCGATCAGGCCGAACATCACCAGCGGCCGCGGAAGCAGTCTGGATCGCCACATCAAGTAGCCGAGAAGAATCCCATTGCCGAGCCCGGCGCAAAGCTGCGGGCCGAGAAGGGAGGTTTGCTCATGCACCGCGAGCAGTGAGCGGCCAACGTCAGTAAGAGCCCCACTGGTGTTTCCGGCGTCGGCGAGATCCTGGCGCAGGGCCACGATCGACATCAGGCTCAGAACTCCGACCAGAATGAGGATCGACTCGACCGTGCGCGAGGCGATGTACCCGAGGGCGACGCTCTCGTTGACCCGCTTCACGATAGGGAAGATGACAACGGCGGTGGCAATGCCGGAGATCGCCAACAGGATCTCAAGCACGGCTCCAACGGCTACGCGGGTGTCGTCGCCCCCGCCGACAACGTAGTTGGCGTCGTTCAGGACAGGGTCGTAGAACCAGAAAGCCGGGATCGAAAAGACGAATGTGGCAAGGAACCAGGCACCCATGATCCGTGCGGTTCGCTGCTCCGCCTGGGTAGGCGCGCACAGACCCTGACCGGCTCGGCCGCGGCCAGTGTGGGTGATGCTCTGAGATCCTGCTTCGTTTTGCTGTGGACTCATTCCGAGCCCCTTTCACTGGAGACTGGATCGTGTATGTCTCCGACACCCTCCCCGATGGTGATCTTTGGCGCCGCTCGTTTGGACTATTCCCACTCCAATGACCGTTGGCGGTATTGACGCGGGACGAAGGAAACCAGGCATCCGCCGGGCAGAGGAGTCATCTTGAAGTCACTCGGCGACGTCAGGAGGTGATCAGGGTCGACTCGCCTCATCTCCTCAGGGGTCGGCAGTTCCCGTATATCGCGTCGAGGTGGAGTCGGGGGCACTGGCGCCGGTACCGGCTTGGTAGCGCCTGGAAGCCGCGTCCTCACCGCCGCCCGGAGTTGTTCACCGTACGGCACCACGGCACCGCACGCTGCGCACGTCCTGCCACCGCGGTTTACCCCTTCACAGACAGGGCATCGCCAAATTGCGCTCATCCTGAAGGTGGATCAGTTCGTTTTCGGACGAGCTTTCCGACCAGACGACCCGCACGGCCCTGCTCGGTAGACGGCGATCGTTGAAGTGTGGTGCGAAGACCCTTACCTCGAAGGGCGCCGGACGGCGGTGGTCCGACCTCTTCCTGCGTCACGGGGCGCATGGCCATCAGGGTGGCGTGGACGTGACTGATCGTGGGCCGCTGGACCGGTTCCGGCGCCAGCATGGCATCAATAAGGTCGGCGAGTTGGGTGGGGATCTCGCCACGAGGGATGCGCAGCCTTTCGCGGCTCCTGACCGCCACAGCCGGTTCGTGATATCTGGCAACGTCGAAGGGCGGCGGCGCTCCGGTCAGGTACTCGGTATAGATCAGGCCAAGGGCGAAGATGTCGGAGGAAACTCCGAGTTCGCTCGCAGTAACCCCAGCCTCTTGGATGTAGCCGAGCAACTCGGGGGAGTAGTAGTTGATCGTGCCGACGATCTCTTCCGGCGGCGGCGGCCTACCAGCGATGTAGGCGTTATCGAAGTCGATCAGCTTTGTGGTGTAACCCAGCTCGGTGCGCTTGATCATGACGTTGCTTGGCTTGAGGTCGCCATGGACGATCTTGAGATCGTGAAGGATTTTCAGGCTGTGCGCCACGGTCTTCATCAAGACGAGCTGAACGCGTAAGCCGAGTGCCGCGATGTCGGCGCTACTGAGGCCCTCGGCGTCGACCTTCTCGGTCACCTTGTAGTACTTGGCACCCCAACGAAAGAAGTCCAGAGTGACGATGAGGTTGCCACCGTACGCCGACAGTGGAGCCAGTGCGCGCTGAACGCCTCGGTGATGTGCCTCGAACGCGGCACAACGGGCGCGTTTTTTGGCCTTGATTTTCTCGCTGCCGGGCGCGTCCTCGTCGGGATAGGTCGGGCTCAAGAACTCCTTGATGAAGTACTGCCGGCCACCCCGTTCGGCGAAGGTCCACTTGCTCAGTCCAGCACCTACGACCTTGAAGTCCTCGAGGATCCGGTAGCCGTTGATAACCTCGCCGGCCTTCATGACGACGCTTCTTCCGTACGCTCCAGCGCGGGCTCCTCAGTTGGCCCGACATCCTCGGCCGGTTCGGGCTCTCCGTTGTCTGCCGCAACGTTCGGCTGCGTCGGCTCGCCGTCCGACGTCTCCACGGCATTGGAGCTGTCTTCGGCAGCGTCTGCCTCCTGTTCCAACGCTTCACCGGCGGTCGATTCGTTCTCCACAAGGGCCTCTGGCCGCAGATAACGCTCATATCCCGACTTGTACCGGCTCCACCTTTCCGCCATCTCATCGAGCTGGCGCTCCCGCAGTGCCCGGAGTTCCTGTTCGGCCCGGGTGACGGCGTCGCTCAGCTCATCGAGCGGCTCGATGAAGTCGGATCCAAGCTCGCCAACCCGGGGCGCAAACAGCTTCTGAAACTCCTTGAAGTCCGTGCCCACCCCGAGTGTCGACATGGCCGCATCGTCACCGGTGACGGATGCAATCTGGGCCTGCAACGCTGACGACCACGCCTCGGTATTACGCGCCTCCAGTAAGTGACTCAGCACCAGATACTCGAAATGCATAGGCGTACGCAGATAGCCGAAGCAGCCGTCGGTGGCACCCACCACCAGAAACGGCGCCCGCAACTCAACGCGGCGGTAATTGATGTGGAACTCGGTGTCAGCAGACAACGCATTGCTCACCACGGAATCCCGACGAAGGTTGGCCAGGGCATCGCCGGGATCGCGAAGATCGTCGGTGCTGAGCTGGCTCGCGCCCTGAGATTCGAAGACGTAAGCTCGCGAGTCACCCGCCCAGAAGACATGACCGGCCCAGGTTGGACCACTCGGCTGGGTTCGCTGCAGTGCTACGACCGCCATAGTGGTGGGCAGCGCACGTATCAGGCGGGAGCGCAAGCCGCTGGGCGCCGGATTGAGCTCTTGCAACCGCTGCCTCAACGCCTGCTGCACGGAATGCTGGAGGTCCCTGGCGGCAGCCTTGCCGTTGAGGTGCCAGTCAGGCTCAAGCAGTTCCAGCATCCGCTGTTCGACGACGTCTCGAGCGATGCGTGAGGCCAGGTATGCGCCGGTCCGCCGGCCATCCGGCGTCTCGTACACGGTGCCGCCCGCTCCACCCATGCCATCGAAGACCCCGACCAGTCCCAGGTCGGGGCCGTCGCGCAGGATCGGATCAGAGTCCTCACCCTGGTCTGGGATCTTGCCGAGATTGAAGGCGAACGAAATGGTCGGGCCCAGCGCTGTCAAGGAAGCCGGTGCCGGCCAGGCACTCGGGCTTTCGTTCACACCGAGTTGCCGATCGAGTCGATGATCGTTCCGTAGTCGACCTCGGACAGGCCGCCGCCTGCCTGGGATGGATGATGAACCACGTTCTCCCAGACACCCGAGATGTCACTCCATCCCGGGCCGTCGGGGGCGAACAGGATGAGTCGCTTGGAACTAGAGCCCATTCGACCCTGCTCGTCTTCCCAGGCGTCAGTGAGAGCACTGAAGTCGGCCGGCACTCTCGTCCCGATGTCGGGAGGCAGCACCGAGGGGTTCAGCGGTTGGGCGGGCTGGTCGGTCCACACGACGATCACCTGCCGACGGCGATCGCCGGTCGTCGTCCACGGTGAGTCGATCGCCAGTGCCACCGCCTCGAGGCCGGATTCCGGAGCGTCGCCACCGCCTTCGGCTACAAGACCATTCACGAACGCGGAGAAGTCAGCCCGGTCATCGGGAAGAGTGAAGAATGGCGACTCGTCGAGGGCGGCCGCTCCGTCGGCCACAAAGTCGCGGAAACCGATGACACGTACCCGAAGCTGATCAACGTTCTTGCCTTTGGTGGTGAGATTCGACTGCACGTCATCGTAGAAACGAAGCGCGTTGGCCTTCACCTGATCAATGATCGGCGTCATGCTTCCCGTCACATCGACGCAGAACACGATGTCGACGGCATAACTTAGCCCTCTGGGCGCTGCCAGGCTCGACTGATCGGCTGCGGTTGATGTGTCTGAAGGCGGTGAGCTGGATGCGGCGGCCTCTGACGGCGCACTCTCATCCAGCACGGGCCAATCCGTGGTGGGAGCGCTGCTCGCCGGAGGTTCTGTGGGAGCGGTCTCGGGCGGTGGGGTAGCCGCCGATGCGGGATTCGGGTTCTCGCTCATGCATCCTCCAGGAGTGAATCCAGAACAGAAAGCCGCGACCGTGCCGCGGATGATTGGACTTACCCCACCTCGCAGGCATCAAACGCGCCGTTGCGGCCGCGGTAACGAGGCGCCGAGTCATTGTGGCAAGGGCATTCCGCTGAAAACCTCACGCCAGTGAGCCATTCACGGCGTGTCGGACCGATATCCGAACTCTGGAGTGAGGTTTCCAGCGAAAACAGCAAGCTGCGGTCGAAGGAGGCCTGTCGAAGGGTCTGCCGGCTGCGACCTCATGCTCTATGCCTTTGGGCCGGCGGTCACCCTGTCGCGTTACAGATGCCAACCTCGGAGCCCGATGGAGCCGACAAAAACCTGATCGAGCGGCGAAAGCGTAACTGTGCTGTTACGCTTTCGGCCATGGATGTGTTTCCGGCGATCGCCGACCCGGCGCGCCGGGAGATCATGTCCGCCCTGGCCCGCGGCGAGCTCAGCGCCGGCGAGGTCGCAGCGCTCTTTTCCATCAGTCGGCCTGCCATCAGCCGCCACCTCCGTGTGCTCCGGGAGGCCGGCATCATCCACGACGAACTCGTGGGGCGGCGCCGGATGTACCGCCTCGACTTAGACGGGCTGGCTCCAGTCACAGCGTGGCTGACCACCCTGACCAACAGCCGCGCTTCCGGGTCCGGTGGCTGGCCAGGTCGGCTCGATGCGCTGGAAACCGAGGTACGTCGTACCCGCCGCGAACGGCGCACCGCACCACCACAATCACAGAAGGAGACCGCATGACCCCCACACCGACCGGTCAGGTAATTCCGACGGCAATCGGCCGCGATCTTGTGCTGGAGCGCGTCCTGCCCGGGTCCATCGACGACGCCTGGGCGAGCATCACTGAATCGGACCGCCTCGCCCGCTGGTTCTGCACCTGGACCGGCGAACCACGAGTCGGCGCCACCCTGGAACTGACGCTGGTCGCCGAGGAGGGCGATGCCAAGTCTCAGGCGGAGATCGTCGCGTGCGAGCCGCCCACCCACCTAGTCGTGAGCACTCACGACCAGGGCGGTACTTGGCTGCTGGAGGCGACCTTGACCCCGATCGACTCGAACCACACCCGCCTGCGCTTCGTGCACCACCTCGACGAAGAGGCCAAGTCAGAGGAGGTCGGCCCCGGCTGGGAGTACTACCTCGACGCGCTTGTCGCCGCCATGGACGGCAATCCGATGCCGAGCTTCGACGACTACTGGCCGAGTCTGGCCTCCGCCTACGCCGATCGGACTTCACCGGAGTCCTCACCCAATTCGCTCGCCTAGGGGATCCTGACCACCTAGCTCGGACCGCCTACCCCGGCATAGTGCGAGGGCACTCGGTCAGGTCGAGCGACGACCGAGAGTTAGATATGCGATCGGACCGATGGGCTGAGCGATGCAACCCAGAATCCAGAGAGACTTGGGCCCGCGCACCTGCGCACGCGGCCGCCGAGCTAAGTCCGCCAGCGCCACGGTGGTTAATACCACCTCAATCGCCGAGCCAAAGAGGATGAGCGCTCGTTGCCCTCCGCTGAAGTCACTCCACTGCTTCTTGTCCGCCATGATCATCACGCTACTCCTAACGACTCAAGAAGTTGGACCACACCTATCCCAAGAGCCATCCCACCGTACGACGTAGCAGATCCACATGACCTGCACTGTCGTAGGACCGCGCGTCATGGCCGAGACCGTCGTAGACCACCCGAGCGGGTCCGGACTCGCGCGCCCACACGATTGGGTGCATCCGGCCGTCTGTGGAGTGTTCGCACAGAACCGTAGTGTCGGGATTGGTGTGGAGGTAGCTATAACGCTCATCGAAAACGGTGAAGTCACCCAGGCCATGGACGATCGGATGAGCGCCGGTTCGCACGATGATGGTGGCTAGATCCTGCGCCGGATGCATGGTGCGACCGCGCACCCAGTGGCCGCCGAGCATGCCCGACCATCCGGTCATGGTGGTCATCGATGTGGCGCTGACGTGTACGCCGAGCAGTGCCCCGCCACGCTGCAGATGGTGGTGGAGTCCCCGCTCCGCGGCATCGATGCTGACCTGGGGTCGAGCCTCGCGAGGGTTTCCGATGTTGACGACGATCATGTCGGGCTCGCCGGGTTCGGCCAGCGCTTGCTCGACAGCTTCGTTGATCGCCACGTGATGACCGAGGCTGGCGATGAGGTCAGCGAGGCGCTGTGAGGTATCGGCAAAGGGATGCCACCGGTCGCTGTAGCTTCCGGCGCCGCTGATGATCAAGACTTCGGCCATCTTCGCGATCTTCTTCGGCGGGTGGTCGTCCAGAGCGATCGCCAT
>JAICEV010000204.1 GCA_025923975.1 Propionibacteriaceae bacterium | reverse complement strand
TAAAGCTGCGCCAACGGCGAGCGGTCACCGGCTGAACAGTCCAAGTCATGGCGGGCGGTGATGGTGGCCGCGTCGAGTCCGTTCGCGCTGATTGAACGATGAGGGTGGGCACTGCGCATTGTCCCCGGGTATGTAGGTGCGAAAGGGCTCGGCCACCGCTCCCATCGTGCGGGTGGGCGTGTGCGCCGGGTGATATGCAGGCAGCTCATTACGAATGATCGGCCACCAGCTTTCGAGAACGTGATCTTCGCCGAGGAAGGCCTGGTCGCACAGCTGCCACGACTGCGTGGGCATAACAAGGGTGCCCGACGGACCCACCGATTGCAGGAGCGCGTCGACGATGGCCTGCTCGCCCCCGATCACCCAACCAATCGCCCGCATCGACGTATGGGCCATGACGATGTCGCCGAGCACAACACCCAAGGCCTGCAGCTCCGCGACCAAGCTGCTGACCGTGGCTGGAGCGGTCGTCTCGGGGCGCCTCAACTCGCCAGGATCCCGTCGAGCCAATCGTGGACGACCTGGTCGTACCGACTCAGCGCGACGCCTTCGCAATTCCCCCATTCGCCGGCGTCCGGGTCGAACTCGGCGAGCACCTTCGGGGAGGAAATCGGGTCGTAAAGGCGGCGCGTCTCCGCGTCGCCGGGTTGAGCAGTGAAGAAGTAGCCCGCTCTGTGATACTCCGACGCCCGCAGGTACGCCTCGCCGGCACTCCGACGTCGACCGGCCTCCGCGGCTTCGTCCGCAATGTCCTCAATGCGCTGAGCGGTCGCATGCCAGCAGTCGCGCCAGCTGCCATAGTCACCCGCGGTTATCCGGCCGGCAGTGGCGAAGGACTCACCGATATCGGCCATGCCGACTGCGGCTTTACCGACGGTCCGGGCGAATTGTGCCTCAAACTCCTCGTCGTCGAAAAACAACTGCACCCAAACTCACCTCCAGGGAGTCAAGGTGGGTGCTCCCGCGACCTGCGCGCCGCCAACCCGACGTGGCTGGTCCGTTCTGCTCAAGAACTGTAGTTCAAAACTGCCGCCGGCTAACCGAGGCCCTCCAGGTTCAGTTGCTCGGAAAGGGTCGAAGATAGCGACATGAATGCCCCAGACGATCGGCTTGGCGCATCGGAGCAGTAGACCGCTTCGGTGCGATGTATGACGCCGGGCCGCCGCCGTGGGACATTGGGCGGCCACAGCCGGCCTTCGTCGAGCTGGCTAAGAGCGGCATGCTGAGCGGACGCGTGCTGGATGTCGGATGCGGAACCGGTGAGCATGCACTTATGGCTGCCGAGCTTGGACTGAATGCCACCGGCATCGACGCCGTCGTCGGAGCGATCAATCATGCGCAGCGCAAGGCCCGCGATCGGTTTGCCTGCACGGTTCCTCGTCTGGGATGCCCTTCGGTTGCCAGAACTCGGCGATGAGTCCGACACGGTTCTGGACAGCGGGCTTTTCCACGTATTCGACGATGACGACCGCGCTCGATATGTCGCCGCATTGGCTGCCGCCATTACGCCGCAGGGCCGCTATTACATGCTCTGCTTCAGTGAAAGGCAGCCGGGCACCCTAGGTCCGCATCGGGTGAGTCAGCAGGAGATCAAAGCCGCGTTCGCACCGCCGGACTGGCGGATTGATGCCATCGACGCCGTGCCCTTGGACACCAACATGGATCAGGTAGGGGTGCATGCCTGGCGTGCCAGCATCACCAGAAATGAGCGAGAGCGTTAAAAGAGCTGAATCGGATCGATGATGTCAGCCAAGATCAACACCACGCCGGCGATCAGAATCACTCCGCCGACAACGTACGCCACCGGCAGTAGCTTCGCGGTGTCCACAGGTCCGGGATCAGGTCGTCCGAAGAGCCGAGCGATCGCCCGCCTGACAGCTTCGTAGAACGCCGCGGCGACGTGCCCGCCGTCGAGGGGCAGCAGCGGCACGAAGTTGAAGAGTGCGACGAACAGGTTCACCGCACCGAGCACGGTAAACAGACTCGCGACCTTGGCGGCCGCGTCGATCTGGTCCGTTGACGCAATCTCGCCAGCCGCTCGACTGGCGCCAACGATCGACATCGGCCCATAGATGTCGCGCGGCTGGCCAGTCACCAAGTTGTAGGCCGTGTAGTAGACCTTCACAGGAAAGTAGGCGAGGGCCACCGCTGTCTGCTTCGTCATCTGCCACATATCGCCGATCACGACGACGGGCCCGCCGCGCTCCCGGATTACCTCGGGTTCAACGCCAAAGAAGCCAGCCGCGACTCGTTTCGATGGGTCGTACCTATCCGGTACGCCGGTGATGACCGTATTGACCGGCTTCAGATCGATGCGCTGACCAGCCCGCTCGACCGTTACCAGCGCCGGGTGGTCCAGATTTGCCCGGATCAGGCGCGACACATCGTCCCAGGACGATACCGGGATTCCGTTGAAGGCAACGATCTTGTCCTCCGGCATGATCCCCGACTGCGCGGCCGGTGTCGGCGGCTTGCCCTCGCAGGTCTTGTCGGCTGCGTTCGCAGCGACGATGCACTCCTGGACCTTGCTGATCGTCAACTGGGAACGGTAGACCCCGTAGGTCATCGAAACGCCCAGCAAGATCAAGAAGGCCAGCAGGATGTTCATCGTCGGGCCGCTGGCCATGATGATCAGCTTTTGCCAGAACGGCTTCTGATAGAAGAGGCGCCCCTGGTCTTCCGGCTGAATTGTGGACCATTCCGCGGCCCGTGCATTGTCGGCAAGCGCCCGAAACGGCCCGGTGCTGTACGCGCGGACTTGATCGGGACGATCCTTAGCCGGCGGAAACATGCCGATGAGCCGGACATAGCCGCCCACCGGAACCGCCTTGACGCCGTACTCTGTCTCGCCTCGCCGGCGCGACCACAGCGTACGACCAAAGCCGACGAAGTACTCGGTGGTCTTGACGTCGAACAGCTTGCCTGGCACGAGATGACCTATCTCATGCAACGCAATCGAGGCCATCACCAACGCAAAGAAGGCAATGGCACCAGCGATGTAGATCACAAGGTCCATCTAGTACGTGTGCTCCGTCGGCTGGGTGAGGTCCGTGGCCCGGGCTCGCGCCCAGGCGTCAGCCGCGAGCACCACCTCGAGCGTGAGCCGATCACTTGCGACCAGCTTCGAGCCTACGTCGGGATCCGAACCGGCGTGCTCACCCAACACCACGGCCACGATGTCGAGGATCTGGTTGAACCCGATTCGGCCATCGTGAAAGGCGTCAACGCATACCTCGTTCGCGGCGTTGTACACGGCAGGAGCCGTGCCGCCCAACCGCCCTGCCTCACGGGCGAGTCCAACCGCCGGAAAGGCAACATGGTCCAGCGGCTGGAAGGTCCAACTGCCTGCCGTGCTCCAATCGCATGGTCGTGCTACTCCTGGTAGCCGATCCGGCCAGCTGAGTCCCAACGCGATCGGTAGCTTCATATCCGGGGGTGAGCACTGCGCGAGAGTGGACCCATCGACGAACTGCACCATGGAGTGCACGATGGACTGTGGATGCACCACGACGTCGATCCGATCCAAGTCCACGCCGTAGAGCAGGTGAGCTTCCAACAGCTCCAGGCCCTTGTTGACCAAGGTCGCGGAGTTCGTCGTAATCACCCGGCCCATGTTCCAGGTCGGATGCGCCAGGGCCTGATCCGGCGTGACATTGCTCATCTGCTCACGGGTGAGCCCGCGGAACGGGCCGCCGCTTGCCGTGAGAATGAGCCGATCGACCTCCGCCGCCGCGCCGCCGCGCAGACATTGCGCCAGCGCCGAATGTTCGGAGTCAACAGCGACGATCTGGCCCGGCTTTGCGGCATGAGTGACCAAGGGCCCCCCCACCACCAGCGACTCCTTATTGGCCAGGGCGAGGATCCGTCCAGCTCCCAGGGCAGCCAGCGTTGCCGTAAGTCCAGTGGAGCCAGTGATCCCATTGAGTACGACGTCGCACGGCATTGCCGCCAGCTCGGCGGCGGCCTCAGGGCCTGCAAGGATGCGGGGCAGTCGCACGTCGCCCTTAGCCCAACCGCGGCGACTTGCTTCGGCATAAAGCGCCAGCTGCAAATCCTGGACACTTGTGGCCCGACTGACTGCCACAGCTTGGGCCTCAGTGTCCAGCGCTTGTCGAGCGAGCAGCGCGATTTGCGAGCCTCCGGCAGCAAGTCCTACCACCCGGAACTGACCGGGATGGACGGCGACAACCTCAAGAGCCTGGGTTCCGATCGAACCGGTACTGCCCAAGATCACCACGTCGCGCACGGGCCAAGTGTGGCAGGTCGCACCCGACGGCTCAGCCAGCTGCCTCCCACCAGTTCACGACACGCAGGGCTCGCATGGTGTTCCACCTGCTCAGCCCTGGTTGCTCCATCTGGAACCAGGTACGGCCGGGGTATCCGGCATAGGTTGGCCAACGGCCCTTGGTACGGCGCGCAGCCCGCCATCGGCTCTGCCACTCCGTCCGGATCCTGCAGCGCGATCAGCTTGGCGCCCCAACTCTCTGTCGCAACCTTGGCTCGCTCGGCGCGCACCATCGTTGCAGAGCTGCCGATCAGATCTTGGTGTACCCGCCAGCGGATCGATGGGTCGCCCTCCACCAGCCAGCCGACCAATTCATCGTCTGAGGCATTCATCGGGACCATGATCTCTCCAGACGTGCTCGGAACTATGGCGCCTGACAGAATGCTGGGTCGTGACTCGACGTGTGATCGAGATTGAGAGCCTGGCCGATTTCGATGCCCGTATCGGCAAGGCTCGTCGCCTGAACGGATGGTTCGTCCAATCTGTCGACCTGACTGAACGAGCTGATGTGCTGCTCAAGGTCGATCCACGCGGCGCAGTCTTCCTCGGTTGCGAGTTCATCCCAACCGTTGAACATCATTTACGTCGATCTGGCGCGCTGCTGTTTCCACGACTGCCCGACTTGCCGTTCGACCCGTACCGCTCACGTCTGTATGACGCATCCGAGCTATACGGGCCGGGTGACTACGCCGCAAGCCTTGATGCGGCCGTGTATGCCTGGCACCACACTCAACCTGCTGGGTCGCTTGCCGCAGACCTGGGCACGACCCTTCATGATCACGCCATTACCGATGCGCTCGACGATGTGACATCAGACCTGGACCGGCACACCATCGTTGGCATCATGGGCGGTCACGCCGTACCGCGCGGTGACGAAACGTATCGTGCGGCGTCACAGCTCGGAGCGAGTCTGACCGTTGCCGGCCGCATCGTGCTTACCGGTGGCGGTCCTGGCGCGATGGAGGCGGCAAATCTCGGAGCATATTTGAGTCCGTGGCCCGGTTCGCTCGACGACGCGTTGCTGATCATGACGCCAGTGCCGACCTACCGGCCAAGCGTCGATGCGTGGGCTCAAAGCGCCTTCCAGGTAGTGGCCCGCTGGCCTATCTCCGGCGCGGGTCGCAGTCTCAGCATCCCCACCTGGTTCTACGGCCACGAGCCGACCAACATCTTCGCTACCGAGATTGCCAAGTACTTCTCCAACGCGCTGCGGGAAGACACTCTGCTCAATCGCTGCCGAGGCGGCGTGGTCTTTCTTCCAGGGCAGGCTGGCACGGTGCAGGAGATCTTCCAAGCCGTCACGGAGAACTTCTATGCCGCCGATTCCAGTCTGGTGACACCGCTGGTCTTGATCGGTCGTGACTACTGGACAAACGTCTATCCTGCGTGGCCGCTGCTGCAACGGCTGGGCGCAGGGCGGCCGATGGGCGAGTTAATCTACTGCGTCGATGACGTGAAAGAGGCGATCGACCTACTTACCGGTTGAACATCACGCAGCGGGCTCCGGGATGAGTGATACGTCATTGGGCGTGGCAAGCGTGAGCACAACCTCCTCGATGGCCTCATGCTGCTCTAGCTTGTTGTAGCTGCCACGGATATGTCCTCGCCATCGGCACAAATCGACGATATCTACCTCAGGCGATCCCGAGGGATTGCTGGGTGCCCAAGCATTGCTAGGTCGCTGCCAGGTTCCACTCAGGTCATTGACAGTTGATGCCTTGATGCTTGCTCCGCACCCCGCCGACCCGGCGGCCGATCAGAAGGAGCAATCACCCGTGGCAGCCTGGACAAAGCCCGCAATCATCATTGGATCCGGCATGCTCGCGCTTGGCGCAGGCCTTGGAGTGGCGAGCGTGGCCTCTGCGGACACACCGGTAGCGCCTAATCCGACCATTGCGCCAAGTAGTCCCACTACGCCTGGCGCTCCGCTGCCGGGAGCAGAGCGGCCGGACTGGCCAACCAGCCCTGAGCAGCAGGAGCGTGAGGCGGCACTTATCAAGGTCCTGGCTGAGATGCTCGGCGTCGACGAGGCCGAGATCAAGGCCGCCCTCGACGAGGTTCGTGCAGCTTATGAGGCGGAAGGTGGTCCCGCTGCGCTGGACGGGTACCTCGACGAGGCCGTCCGGTCTGGGCTTTTGACTCAGGATGAGGCAGACGCCATCAAACAGGCCGTCGAGGAAGGCCTGAGCGGCACTTACTGAGCAAGGGGCCGCGACAGTTACTGATCATTGGCCGAGCGCGGCCTTCAGATTGCTAAATGCTTGCCAGCTTCTCCATAGCCGATTGCCAGGGAGCAATCCAAGGCTTTACTCGCCGCGCCGACGCGGGTCGGCGAACTGAGCATAAGGAGCGACGCACGTGGCAGTTTCCAAGAAGACCGCAATCACCATCGCCTCAGGAGTGCTAGCGCTTGGCGCAGGTATCGGAGTGGCCAACCTGGCGTCCGCTGACACCACGCCGACGCC
>JAICEV010000203.1 GCA_025923975.1 Propionibacteriaceae bacterium | reverse complement strand
TGGTCTGCACCCGGGTAGACGCGAGTCGCGTCCTTGAACGAAACAGTGGCCACGCCACACTTCCTTTCCACGGGCAGGTACGTGCCCGACGATCCGTAGTGGAAATTCGTAGCCCGGGGACAGGGACCCCGTGCTGGTCAGAACACTAGCGCAGCAATGCTCTCCTGGGCAGTGCCTGCCACGACCCCGCGTCGCCGCCGCAACCCGTCAAGATCAGCTGCGTTTGGTGTTGCCAGATCGCTAGAACCGTCAACACTCCACGATGTTGACCGCAAGGCCACCGCGCGCGGTCTCCTTGTACTTGATCTTCATGTCAGCGCCGGTCTGCATCATGGTCTTGATCACCTTGTCGAGGCTCACCGTGTGCGTGCCGTCGCCATAGAGCGCCAGCCGTGCCGCGCTGATCGCCTGTACCGACCCGACGGCATTCCTCTCGATGCAGGGAATCTGCACCAGTCCCCCAACTGGATCGCAGGTCAGGCCCAGATTGTGCTCCATACCGATCTCGGCCGCGTTCTCAACCTGCTCCGGCGTACCACCGAGAATCTCAGCCAGCGCACCTGCCGCCATTGAGCATGCCGTACCGACCTCGCCTTGGCAGCCGACCTCCGCGCCCGAGATGGACGCAGTCTGCTGGTAGATCGCGCCCAGAGCCCCCGCAACGAGCAGAAAGTTGACAATCGCATCGTCATCAGTTCCGGGAACAAACCTGACCGCGTAGTGCAGGACGGACGGAATGATGCCAGCGGCTCCATTCGTTGGCGCTGTCACGACGCGGCCGCCCGAGGCATTTTCCTCATTGACAGCCAGCGCCCACAGCGTCACCCAATCCATGGCAGCGAGGGGATCGATTTCCTTGCGACCCGTGTTCTGGGTGAGTCGCTGGTAAATCTCCGCCGATCGACGCCGCACTTTCAGGCCGCCGGGCAGCACGCCAGGGGTGGAGCATCCGCGCTTGACACACTCAACCATGACCGACCAGATCCTGAGCAAGCCAGTACGAACATCCGCCTCGGACCGTCGTACACATTCATTGGCGAGCATCACTTGGCTGATGCTCATGCTGTCTTGGCGGCAATAATCCAGCAGCTCGGTGCCGGTGCGAAATGGATATGGCACCGGCGTCGGATCTGGCAACAGCTGGGGATGCCCGGAGTCGTCATCATCCAAGATGAACCCGCCGCCGATGGAGTAGTAGGTCCGCTCAGCCAGGACCTTGCCGTCTGAGTACGCGGTGAACGTCATGCCGTTGGGATGGAAAGGTAGCGAACGGCGGCGATACAGAGTCAGATCGTTCTCGGGGTCGAATACAACCGTGTGTGTGCCATTGAGGCGCAACAGTCCCGTTCGCCTGACCTCGGCGGCGCGGAGCGGCCCGCTGCTGGTGTCGACCGTCTCTGGTTCCTCGCCCTCCAGACCCCAGAGCACGGCGTTGTAGCTGCCGTGGCCGTGTCCGGTCGCGCCCAGGGAACCGAAAAGCTCGGAGCGGACTCGGGTTGTGCGGGCGAGAAGGCCCTCGCGCTCCAACGTGGCGACAAAACGGCCTGCGGCGCGCATCGGTCCGACTGTGTGGGAGCTGGACGGACCGATGCCGATGCTGAAGAGATCGAAGACACTGACCGGCACCGTTCCAGTCTGCCTCGGTGGCGGTAGTAACGAATGAGCCCTGCCGGCTCATACCCGGCAGGGCCCCCTAAAGGGCACTCTCAGTCTCCTGCCTGGGCCTATGTGAACCCTGCAGCGACACGCCCCCGGGGCCCCTACATGTTCTATCAATCATCGCGACACGCGGTTAATTCCGCGTAACACGCCGATGTCGGAAAAAAGACGACCCGACCTATTGCCAAGGGGTCGCCGGAGGCATATAACTGATCTACGCCACATCGCAAGCTTCGGTTTGCCAGTGGCACGAAGCTCCGGTCAACTCATACTTGACCGGAGCTTCACCCATTTTGTTGAGGTGCGCTCGCGTACGGGCGCAGTGTTGGATTGCTCGCTCCGCTCGCTGGCGATTCGTTGGTCGCCGCCGTCTTCGTCGGATCTGGTGAACCTTGTCGACGCAAGACCTTCGCCCGCTGAAGCCTTGATTGCCCGGTCGAGGGGACGTTTCGGAGCTTGTGATCGAAGGCGACCCAAACTCGCGTGCAGAAGCGGACTTCTGGGCGCTTGTGATCAGAAACGAGTCAGGTTGGAGACTGCGGCGGTCAGAGACTGCGCTCGCGGACGGCAACCATTGCAGCGCCTCGGCCTTCTGGCGTTGTGGCAGTGTGGGCATGTGGGAGTCAGCTGATGAAGGCCCTTGTGAAGACGCAACCTGGGCCAGGGCTGGAGTTGGTTGAGGTTCCGGTGCCAGCGCTCGGGGCAGGCGATGTGCTGGTCAGGGTAAGGGCGACAGGCATTTGCGGCACCGATCTGCACATCGAGTCTTGGGATGAATGGACGCGGAGGACTCTGCACCCGCCTGTGACGGTGGGCCATGAATTCTCTGGCGAGGTGGTCCAGATTGGTTCCGGCGTCTCCGACGTTGCCGTCGGCGATTTCGTAAGCGGCGAGACCCATCTGGTCTGCGGCCGATGTCGAAACTGTCGCGCTGGCCGGCGCCATCTGTGCATCCATACACGTGCTATTGGTGTCCACCTGGACGGTGCCTTTGCCGAGTATCTTGCGTTGCCCTCCGGGAATGCCTGGGTACACCGTGACCCAATCGACCCGGATGTCGCGGCGATCTTCGACCCGTTCGGCAATGCGGTGCACACTGCACTGGCATTTCCGATGCTTGGTGAGGACGTCCTGGTCACTGGCGCCGGACCGATCGGCATCATGGCTGCGATGGTAAGCAAGCATGCCGGCGCGCGACATGTCGTGATCACCGATCACAGCGACGAGCGGCTAGCTCTGGCTAGCAAGCTCGGCGTTACGCGAGCGGTCAACATCGACCGCGAGGACGTTGGGGACGCTCAGCATGAGCTCGGCATGAGGGAGGGGTTCGATGTCGGGCTTGAAATGTCTGGTAGTTCAGCGGCGCTACGAGACATGATCAGACAGATGACCCATGGCGGCAGGATCGCCGTGCTCGGTCTACCGTCGTCGGAGATCAGCGTTGACTTTGCTTCGGTTGTTCTGAAGATGCTGACCATCAAGGGCATCTATGGCCGTGAGATGTTTGATACCTGGTATGAGATGTCGGTGCTGCTCGAGAGCGGACTCGACATCTCCGGAGTGATCACTGATCGCTTCCACTACACCGAGTACGAAAAGGCATTCGCGGTGGCGCGTTCAGGTCACGGTGGAAAAGTGATCATGAGCTGGGAGGGATAAGAACGATCATGTATGCGACGCTCAAGGATCAACTCGCCGATGATCTTGCCACAATCAGGGCGGAAGGCCTCTACAAGGCTGAGGGAGTGATCACCACTCCACAGTCAGCACGGATCAAAGTCGGTGACCAGACATTGATTAATTTCTGCTCCAACAACTACCTTGGCCTTGCTGATCATCCAGCGATGGTCGCCGCTGCGCAGCAGGCTCTCGACCGCTGGGGCTTCGGTATGGCCTCGGTACGCTTCATCTGCGGCACCGCCGAAATTCACAAGGAGCTCGAACGCCGCATCGCGCATTTCCTCGGGACTGAGGATGCGATCTTGTACAGCTCCTGCTTCGACGCAAACGGTGGTCTCTTTGAGACCTTGCTCGGCCCGGAGGATGTCGTTATCTCCGACGAGCTGAATCATGCCAGCATCATCGACGGGGTACGGCTCTGCAAAGCGACTCGAATGCGGTACGCCAACAGAGACATGGCCGAGCTGGAAGCGAGACTGCGCGACTCGCAAGGCGCACGGCACCGGCTGATCGCAACCGACGGGGTGTTCTCTATGGACGGCTACGTCGCGCCCCTCGATGCCATTGTCGAACTTGCCGAGCGCTATCGAGCGCTGGTCATGGTGGACGACTCTCACGCCGTGGGCTTCGTCGGTCCGACCGGAGCTGGAACCCCCGAGTTGTTCGGTGTTCAGAATCGGGTCGACATTGTGACTGGCACACTTGGCAAGGCCATGGGCGGTGCTAGTGGGGGGTATACGGCTGCCCATGGGGAGGTCGTTGAGATGCTGCGGCAGCGGTCGCGGCCGTATCTCTTCTCTAATTCCTTGGCACCTTCAATCGCAGCTGCGGGTATTGCCACGCTCGATCTACTCGAGACATCAGGCGAGCTGCTGCAGCGGCTGCGCGAGAACACCGCGTACTTCCGCTCAGAGATGGTTGCACGTGGCTTCGAGATTCCGGAATCTGATCATCCCATCGTGCCGATCATGATCGGCGACGCGGTGGAGGCGGCGGCCATGGCGGATCGGCTACTCGCCGAGGGCATCTACGTCCGGGCGTTCTCATACCCAGTCGTACCGCGAGGCAAGGCCAGAATCAGAACTCAGATGTCCGCCGCACACTCCCGCGATGATCTTGACCAGGCGATCGCGGCATTTGAGAAGGTGCGCCGGTAGGTGCTGAGGGCTCGACCGGCACCTGGATCGAACGTGGCGGCTTCCGGACGATTCGCTTGCCCAACGGCATCAGGGAGACCTCGATCAGCTTGAAGTTAGCGATCGCCATCGGGATTCCGATGATCGTGAGGCAGAGCAGGAGTCCGGTGGCGATGTGGGTCAAAGCAAGCCACCAGCCGGCGACGATGACCCAGATGACATTGCCGAGGAAGGAGAAGATCCCTGCATTTGGCTTGTCGACTAGCTCACGGCCGAATGGCCAGGCCGCATAGCTCGCCATGCGGAAAGAGGCAATGCCCCATGGAATCGTGATGATCAGCAGACAGCAGATGATCCCGGCAAGCATGTACGCGAGCCAGAGCCAGAAGCCACTGAAGACGAACCAGATGATGTTGAGCAGGGTACGCACATCTAACAGGGTCCTACTGCCGCGTGACGCAGGCAATAGGGCGCTTCCCGGGGCTACCCCTCAGTCGGACCTCGCCAGAGCGGTGAACGCTTCATATGCGGGCTGGTCGAAGAGCACAAACCTCACCTCGTCCACACGCGCATCGCTGGCCCTTACTGTTTCCAAGGCAATACGAGCTGCATCATCGAGCGGCCAGCGATAGACGCCAGTTGAGATGGCTGGAAATGCAACTGTCGCGGCACCGAGCTCCTCGGCAAGCTGCAACGACTTGCGAAAGCAGTCCGCGAGCAGCTGCGACTTGTCCTTGGATTCGGCGTAGGTCGGTCCAACCGTGTGGATGACCCAGCGAGCCTTGAGTCGACCAGCCGTCGTTGCAGCAGCCTGACCGGTCGGCAGTCCATCGGGATACTTCTCCTTACGCAACTTTTGGCACTCGGCCAGAATCTCCGGACCGCCGCGGCGATGAATTGCCCCATCAACCCCGCCGCCGCCTAGCAGTGTGTGGTTGGCCGCATTGACGATCGCATCGACGTCTTGCTCGGTGATGTCGCCCTTGACGAAGGTGATCTTCATTCCCTCAACCTAATGCCGTGACGAGCGTTCCCAGGTGCGATGAGTCTGACCCTCTCGTCGAGTCCAACAGTGGAGAGGGCGATGCTTGTCATCGCTAGACGATCAAACCGACGAAGGAGTGAAGTGATGGACGCGTTCACCACATGTCTGTGGTTCGACACCCAGGGTGAGGAGGCTGCGAAGTTCTACACAGCGATCTTCCCGAACTCGAGTGTGGAGAAGGTGACCCCGTATCCCACGGGGGAGCGGGCCGGTCAAACGATGACGGTCGACTTCGAGCTGAACGGAAGCAAGTTCGTCGCCCTCAACGGCGGTCCAAACTTCACCTTCAATGAGTCGATCTCCTTCATGGTGCCGTGTCAGGACCAGGCCGAGGTCGATCATTACTGGACCTCACTCACCGAAGGCGGTGGCGAAGAGTCCATGTGCGGCTGGTTGAGGGACAGATTCGGCGTCTCGTGGCAGGTGGTACCCGCCGGACTCGAGGAAATGTTGTCGAGCCTCGATCCCGCGCGGGCAGAGCGCGTCAGCCAAGCACTCTTCCAGATGCGGAAGATCGTGATTGCTGACCTCGAGGCCGCCGCGGCCAGGTAGTCCCGAACAAGAGGTGACCCGCAGCGTCCTCCAACATGCTCTGCTGGAAACTGCCGGCACTTACCTAAGGGGGGTCGACCAGCAGTCGATCTTGTAGCCCGAGCACTTTGATGTGGCGATGGCGCGAGGTCGAGCGTTGCTACGCGGCGAGTTGACCGGCGGCCAGCCCAGAGTCGCAGGTTTACAGTGAGTGTGCGGGTTTGTGCCCTGCTCGCGCAGGTCCGACGCTCGCCGGGTTGGAAGGATCCACGGTGTCGATTGATCCCGAGAGCATCAGTTGGCCTGCCCGAGTTGCGGGTCCCGAGGAGGGCATCTCGCCCGATGAGCTGCAGCTGGCCGCCCGCAACCACGGTATGCCGTTGGAGTCCTTGCATTGGGACATCACCCCGCTTGGATTGCACTACCTGCTGACCCATTACGACATCCCGGCTATCGATCCGGGCGCCTTCGAGCTGGTCATCGACGGCCGTGTCGGCACCCGGCTGTCACTGGATCTTGACGCTATTCGTAGCCGTCCCCAGGTTGCAGCAGTTGTCACACTCGAGTGCGCGGGAAATGGCCGAGCGCAGTTGCTGCCGCGCCCAGTCAGTCAGCCGTGGCTGACAGAGGCCGTGGGCACCGCTCGGTGGGGCGGTACGCCCCTCTCAAGCCTGTTGCAGGACGCGGGCATTTCGAAAGATGCCGTCGATGTGATCTTCACCGGC
>JAICEV010000202.1 GCA_025923975.1 Propionibacteriaceae bacterium | reverse complement strand
GGCGGGATGTTCATCAGGTTCGGCGGTAAGCCGCCGATTGCGGAGAGTGTCTCGCCTTTTTGATCAAGCCTTGGGATCGAGTCGAGCAGGCCTTTGGTATAGGGGTGGCCTGGTTGTGCATAAAGCTCGAACGCGCCGGCCTCCTCCACAATGCGGCCGGCGTACATGACAGCAATCTGATCGGCTACATCAGCCACGACGCCCAGGTCGTGAGTGATCAGGATGAGGCCCATCCTGCGCTCCTGCTGAAGGTCTGCAAGAAGCTGCATGATCTGGGCCTGCACGGTCACGTCCAGGGCAGTTGTCGGCTCGTCTGCGATCAGCACAGCGGGGTCGAGCGCGATCGCCATCGCGATCATGATGCGCTGCCGCATGCCACCGGAGAACTGATGCGGAAAGGCTTTGACGCGCTGGGCAGCGGCGGGAATCTGGACTCGCTGCATAAGGCGTACGGCCTGGGCCAACGAGTCTGCCTTGTTCATGCCGCGGTGCTTGCGGAACATCTCGGCGATCTGCCACCCGACGGGAAAGACCGGGTTGAGCGCAGATAGTGCGTCTTGGAAGACCATCGAGATCTCTTGGCCACGGACGCGGCGCCGCCGATCCTCGCTCATCTTGAGGATGTCTTGCCCGCAGTACCGCACTTCCCCACCGGTGATGAAACCAGGTGGGGAATCCAAGATGCCCATGATCGCCTGCGCAGTAACGGATTTCCCAGATCCAGATTCGCCAAGAATGGCCAGCGTCTCACCCTCGTGGAGGTCGAACGACACGCCATTGATGGCCTTGGCGACTCCGCCGCGAGTGCGAAACTCCACTTGCAATTGGTCCACCTCGAGCAGCAGACCGTCGACAGGTCTCCAGACGCCACGGCTATCGAGGAGTTCGACATTGGACGCTCCACCGGTCCCTAATGATGACGACATCGCGACCTCCTCAGCGCAGTCTCGGATCGAGGGCGTCCCGGACCACGTCGCCGAGCATGATGAACGCCAGCACGGTCAGCGACAAGGCGATGCTCGGGAAGACCAGCATGTGCGGCGCGGCTCTGATCATGCCGATGCCCGAAGCCTCGGAGATCTGAATCCCCCAGGAGATTGCGGGCGGCTGCAGCCCAATGCCTAGGTAGGACAAGGTGGCCTCGATGGCGATGTAGGCGCCGAGGTTGATGGTCGAGACCACGATCACCGAGGCCATCGAATTAGGCAGGATATGAGCCCCGATGATCCGGGTCGGCGAGGCGCCGAGCGCCCGGGCGGCCTGGACGTAGTCGTTCGGCTTGACCTGCATCACGCTGGAGCGCATCAGGCGCATGATCGTCGGCCACCCTAAGATCGCGAGCACCAGGGCCACTTTCGCCACCTGCACCAGGAACGGCGTGGTCAGCGGGTCGTTGGGAAAGATGTAAAGAAACAGAATCCCGCCCAGCAACAAGGGGATGCCGAGGAAGATCTCGGCGATGCGGCTGAGCACCGAATCCGCCCAGCCGGCTCGGTAACCAGCGATGATGCCGACCAGCGAGCCAATCACCGCCACGAACAAGGTGGCGAACACGCCGACCAGGATCGAAGCTCGGGCGCCGTAGATCGTGCGGGCGTAGACGTCGTAGCCCTGACCGTCCCGGCCGAACCAGGCGTCGGCCGAGGGCGCTTCGCGGGCCTTGGACAGGTCGGCGACCGTTGGGTCGGTGCTGGTGAACAGCTGGGGGAACGCCGCCATGAGGCCGAAGAACAGGATCAACGCCGCCGAGATCCAAAACATCGGCCGCCGACGTAGCTCATCCCAGGCGTCGGTACCGAGCGACCGGGCTTTCTCGCCCTTTGCGGGCGCACTCAGCGGAGCCTCGAGTCCCCCACCTGCGTCAGTAGTGACCGGAACGACTGATTCGGTGTCCAGGCCGGAGTCGCGAGTGTCAGTCATGAGAGATCCTCGGATCCAGGAAGCCGTACAAGATGTCGACCAAAAGGTTGACCAATAGGTAGATGAGCACCAGGCAGACGATGGTGCCGACCACCGACGTGCCGTCCTTCTGCCCAATGCTGCGATAGAGGAAGTTGCCGATGCCGTTGATGTTGAAGATCCGTTCGGTGACCACTGCCCCGCCCATCAGCGCCCCGATGTCGATACCAATGAAAGTGATCACCGGTATCAGGGAGTTGCGCAGGGTGTGTACACCGATCGTGCGCCTGTTGGTCAGACCCTTGGCCTTGGCGGTTCGCACATAGTCGGCCCGCAGGTTCTCTGCCAGATTGGCCCGCATCAGCCGGGCGATGTAGGCAACCGAGGCCGAGGCCAGGACGAAGGCCGGCAGGATCAGTTGATACGTGGTGCCCTGTGTAGCAGTGACCGGGAACCAGCCGAGGCGCACCCCGAAGATCAGCTGGGCGAAACTGCCGATCACGAAGATCGGGATGGAGATCAGCAGCAGGGTGCTCACGGTGACCAAGGAGTCGATGAACTTTCCTCGCCGGACCCCGGCGAGCACCCCCGCGGTAATGCCGATCACTGACTCGATGATCACCGCCATCGTGCCGAGCTTGAGCGTGGTGGGCCAGCGGGCCGCCAGTTCGTCGACCACCTTGTTGCCGAAGAAGTTCGTGCCAAGGTCACCCTGCACCAGGTTGCCCATATAGAGCAGGTACTGAACGATCAACGGCTTGTCGAGGTTGTAGTCGGCCCTGAACTTGGCGATATAGCCCTCTGGGCAGGGCCGCTCTCCACAGCGCCCGACTGTCGGATCCCCAAGGGCGAAGACCGCGACGTAGATGATGAACGTGACACCGATAATGACCGGGATCATCTGCAGCAGCCGGCGAATGATGTACTTGCCCACCCCGACCCCCTCTCGTAAAGGTTCGGAAGAGCCACTTGAACGAAAGATAGCGTCGGCCCGCCGAAATTGCTCGGGCGGGCCGACGCTCTCAACGATGTGTCACGCGCTTGCCGTTCACTTCACCTTGATCGCCTCGAAATCGAGGACCCCAAAGGCGTTGACCTTCACATCAGTGACCCTCTCCGACCAGGCCGACGTGGTTTTCGGGTACCACAGTGGTGCAGTGGGGAAGTCGGTGGCCAGCAAGGCTTCGGCCTGCTGATACAACGCGTTGGCCTCATCAGCCGTCTTCGCCGAAGCAGCCTCGTTAGTCAGCCTGGTGAACTCAGGGTTGTCGTACTTGGAGTAGTTGGAACCTTCCGGGGGGAAGGCACCCTTGGCGTAGATCGGGACGAGGAAGTTCTCGATCGAGGGATAGTCCATCTGCCAGGCGCTGCGGAAAATGCCCTTGATCTCGTCGGCGTCGAGCTTCTTGTTGAACGTGGCGAAGTCGACGGTGGGCACCGCGGTGCACTCGATGCCGAGCGTGTTCTTGATCGAGTTGCAGACCGCCTCGGAATAGGCCTTGTTCGGGGCGTCGGCGTTGTAGGTCATCGTCAGCGTGCCCTGGTAGCCGCCGGCGGCATCGAAAGCTGCCTTGGCCGCGGCCGCGTCGAACGTACAGGAGTCACCGCAGGTTCCGGCCTTGTAGCCATCCACTACCGGGGAGACCCAGCCGGTGGCCGGCGTGACCGTGTTGTTGAAGATCTGCTTGGTGATCAGATCGCGGTCGATGGCACGCGAGATGGCCTTGCGCAGGTCGGGCTTGTCCTTCAGCTGCGGATCATTGGGAGAGAACGTGACCCAGGTGATCCGGCCCGCCTCGCGCTGCGAGGTCCGGTCGGGGAAGTCGCTCTGGTAGGCGTCGCCAATGAACTGGTCCTGGGGAATGTTGCTGTCGTCGATGTAGTCCAGGCTCCCGGCCACGGCGTCGGCGTAGGCCGCCGAGGGCTCCTGGTAAATCCGGAAGGTGAGCTTGTCGACGTTCGCCGGCTTGGCGCCGGAAAACTCGGGGAACTTCGAGAACACGAACTCGGTATTGGACTTGGTGTCCAGCTTGAACGGCCCGGCGCCGATCGGCTTTTCTTCGAAGGCTTTCGGGTCGGCGAAGAAGGAGTCCGGCAGTGGTGCGAAGGCGGAGTAGCCGAGCCGCACCGGCAGATTCGAGACCGGCTCGCTGGTCTGGATGGTGAAGCTCATGTCGTCGACAACCTTCAGGCCCGACATGGTCTTGGTCTTGGGCTTCTGCTTGCACTCCGTGTCGGGGCACTGCACGTCGGCGTACCCGGCGACCGGAGCATAGAAGTAGCTGCCAGCCTGGCCGTTGGGGGCGTAGGCGGTGTAGTTCCACGCATCGACGAAGTTCTTGGCCTTGACGTCGGTGCCGTCATGGAACTTGTACGGCTTCAGCTTGACGGTGAAGAGCTTGTTGTCTTCAGTTTCGATGGACTCCGCGATGTCGTTCTCCGGGGCGGCGTTCTCGGTGTTGTACCGGATCAGCTTGGAGGTCATGGCGTCGATCATGTCGCCGCCGCAGGTCTCGCTCGTCCCTCCTGGAATGAGCGGGTTCTCCGGCGTACAGCCAGCAACTGTGATCTCACCGCCAGCCTGGCCAGCGGGCTGGCTGGCCCCCGGCTCCGATGCAGTACCGCCGCCGCCACACGCTGTCGCAACCAGAGCGATCGACGTAACGGCCGCAAGCGCCATCCCTCGAGTTCTTCCACGCATCCGAGTCCTCCTCCTCAGTGGGCACCTCAGTGGGGCGCGTCAGTCTGCCCCTGGGAACCCAGACTCCCTTACGGAACGAAACAGTTCTAAGTCACCAAAGTAATACCCACAAGACTTGTCGCGCAGCAGCGGCGAACACGCAACATAATTGTGATCCGGCCTCTCTGAGGTCACCATACATGATCATGGGCGGGCCTACTCGCGGAGCAGCGAGAGCCACAGTTAGTCTTGGCGCGGCGGCGCTGAAGGACCTAAGGGGTATCCGATGAGCACACCGAGCATGATCAGCGATAGCGGTGAAACGGCATCAGTTGCTTCGGGAAGCGCTGCGGAGCACCTGTGGATGCATTTCACCCGGATGTCCAACTTCACCAATGAGCCGGTACCGACTATCGAGCGTGGCGAAGGCGCGTACATCTGGGATACGAACGGACGAAGGTATCTCGATGGCCTTTCCGGTCTGTTCGCTGTGCAAGCCGGACACGGACGTGTTGAGCTGGCGGAGGCCGCGGCTGCCCAGGCTCGCAAGCTGGCCTTCTTTCCAATTTGGTCTTACGCACATCCGACAGCGATTGAGCTAGCTGATCGGCTGGCGTCGGAGGCGCCCGGCGACCTGAACAAAGTGTTCTTCTCCTGCGGTGGCGGCGAATCGGTGGAAACAGCCTGGAAAGTGGCCAAGCAGTACTTCAAGTTGATCGGAAAGCCTTCGAAGACGAAGGTGATCTCCCGTGCGGTCGCGTACCACGGCACGCCTCATGGCGCATTGTCGATCACCGGGGTACCGGGCTTCCGCCTTCCCTTCGAGCCACTGGTACCTGGCAGCACTCGGGTGCCGAACACCAACTTCTACCGTGCACCGGACGAGGTCGCAGGTGATGAGAAGCAGTTCGCGCTCTGGGCTGCCAATAGGGTCGAGGAGGCGATCCTCAATGAGGGACCGGACAGCGTTGCCGCGGTGTTTGTCGAGCCAGTGCAGAACGCTGGCGGCTGCATTCCAGCCCCTCCTGGATACTTCCAGCGCGTGCGCGAGATCTGTGACGCGTACGACGTGTTGCTGGTCTCCGATGAGGTGATTTGCGCGTACGGGCGGCTGGGCACGATGTTCGGCGCCGAGAAATGCGGCTATCAGCCCGACATCATCACCAGCGCCAAGGGGTTGACCTCGGGCTACTCACCGCTGGGCGCGGCGATCATCTCCGACCGCATCTTCGCGCCCTTCGCTCAGGGAACCACCGCCTTTCCGCACGGCTACACCTTTGGCGGCCATCCAGTGTCCTGCGCGGTCGGCCTGGCCAACCTTGATCTTTTGGAACGCGAGGACCTCTTCGGCAACGTGCTTCGCCAGGAGAACGCATTCCGACAAACCTTGGAGCGGCTCTACGATCTGCCGATCGTGGGCGACGTACGCGGAGACGGCTACTTCTATGCCGTCGAGCTGGTGAAGGATAAGACAACCAAGGAGACCCTGGACGCGGATGAGGTGGAACGGGTGTTGCGTAATTACATCGCAAGCGCAACGTTCGAGAACGGCCTCTATTGCCGAGTTGATGACCGCGGCGACCCAGTTGTCCAGGTCGCGCCCCCGCTGATCTGCGGTCAGACAGAGTTCGATGAGATGGAGCAGGTCCTGCGATACGTACTGAGCGAGGCCTGGACCAAGATCTAATGACGCTAGACGTACGCAGGCTCGGACCGGATGACGCCGAGCCCGCGCGGCAGCTTGGTATGGAGGCATTCGGCGTGCCAAGCAATCCCCCGACGAGCCCGGCAACCATCGATCAGCCGGGCATGAACTGGTATGGAGCGATCGAGGACGACCTGCTCGTAGCCAGGCTGGTCGATCGGGAATACGACGCATATTTCGGGGGTATGCCTGTGGCGTCGGGGGTGTCACGGTTGCAGTTGAGTATCGAAGCCAAGGCATTCTCAGGCCGCTGTTTACCACCTTGCTCCGTGACGCTAAGGAGCGCGGGGCGCTGATCTCCACCCTCTTTCCGTCAGCGCCCCGGAGCTACCGGAAGTTCGGCTACGAGACGATCACGGAGTATGTCACGGTCGAGGTCCCAAGCACCGTCCTGGCGGCCACTCCAGATGAGCCTCTATCGTTGGATTCACAACCTGAATCCAAGCGCGTGATTCGAGGATGGCAAACTCATCTGGAGTGAACTTTCCAGCAT
>JAICEV010000201.1 GCA_025923975.1 Propionibacteriaceae bacterium | reverse complement strand
GTGCGCGCCGATCAACAGCCAGAAGAGCCGAGGGAGGGCAGGATGAGCCTCACCGCGCACGTCTACCAGATCTACATCGCCGCTACACCCGAGCAGGTTTGGGCGGCGATCACTGAGTTCGAGTGGACCAGACGCTATTTCCACACGACGTCGTTCGTCGAGCCACCGCAGCAGGGAAAGCCGTATCTCACGGTTGGTGTCGACGGGCGCCCTGCCATCGACGGCATCATCGAGGAGATGCAGCGGCCGGCAGCGGGACGTCCGGGCCGCTTTGTGCAGACCTGGCACACCCGCTACGACCCCGAACTCGAAGGCGAACCACCAAGCCGAGTGGAGTGGACCATCGAAAGCGCCGGCGAAGGGCTCACTCGGGTACGGCTCGTCCACCGCAACCTCGAGCAGAGCCCACTGACCTGGCAGAACGTCAAGGACGGCTGGGTCTGGATTCTGAACAGCATGAAGACCCTGCTGGAGACTGGGCATCCGCTGCCGCGCGTTCGCGACGACGAAAGTGTTGCCGAAGCCGTCAGCTCTTGAGCGCGCCTATCGAGGCTCGTGAGGGCTGCCTAGCGGCTCCTGTTGCGGCGGAGCCGACGCTTGTACGTGGGCGAAACATCTTCGGCTGCGACCTCCCGAGCAACGTCACGCAAGTCGGCCTCAGCGGGCGCCTCCAGTACTTCGGGGTCAGGAACGGCCGTCTCGTGGGCAATCAAGACCCGGCTCGCAAGATCGAACTCGCTTCCAGCAGGCAGTATGTGAATCACCGCTCCTGACATCAACAGCGGAGTTGTGCGCTTGGCCGCGAAGGCATTGGAGATGAGGTGCCGTCCATCCACGACAGTGACTGCGCCTCGGCCGATGACTTCGAGCCGGCTTCCGTCGTGAACGACGGCGGCCGTGTCCTCATCCACACCCAAGCCCAGCAGCGACGGTGATTGGGCGACCAGGGAGAGCAGCCGTCCATAGCGGTTGCGCTGCTCAAAGTGCTGGTCGATCACCACACCGTGAAGCAGGCCGAGGCCAGCCGACAGCTGGCTCATCCGCTGCTTGGGCGTGGATCCGGCGGCGCCGAACGCGATCATGTGCTCGGCCAGGATGCTGGCACCCGCTGACGTGCCGCCAACTACGGTGCCGTGCTGGTACGCCTCCCTGATCGCGTCGCCGAAGGGGGTTCCGGTGATGAAGGAACTGAGCTTCAGCTGGTTGCCACCAGTCAAAAAGACTGCGCTGGCCTTGGTCAGCGACTCGACGAGATCAAGATCCTGCGCTTGAGCGCGGCTCTCCGGACGCAGCGAAATGACATCACTGGCTCCGAGCGATGTAAAGACCCGGGTGTAGACCTCGACTACCTCCGGACCTAGCGATGAGGCCGAGGACACGAGGGCGATCCGCGCATCGGACCCGCCCGCCGCGGCAACGAACGCTTCCAGCACAGTGCGCCGCCGCAGCTTCGCCTCGGCGCCGCCGATCGCGAACAACGTGCACGACATAGGCGTTAGGGGTGGGTCAGCCGGCGATGGCCTGATCAAGTGCCCTACCCATGACCTCTCGATCCGGGTCGACACCGGTCCAAAGCTGGATATTGATCGCCCCTTGGTTAAGCAGCATGCCCCGGCCATCGAGGGTCCTGGCGCCAGCCTGACGTGCCCGCTGCAGGAATTCAGTGTCGGGCGGATTGGGGATGACGTCGCAGACCACCAGGCCCATCGGAATCACGTCGAATGACAGTGGCACCACTCCTGAGCCTGGCAAGCCCAGCGAGGTGGCATTCACGACGACGTTGGCCGAGGCCGGCACAGTGAGCTCCTGCCGCCACTCAACGGCAGTGCAGGTGCTGGACGTCTCGGCGTTCACCAGGTCCGCAATCTCGGCTGCCTTGGCAAGATTGCGATTGGCTACCCAGAGCTCAGCTGCCCCGGCAAGTGCGAGTTCGACAGCGATCGCGCGTGCCGCACCTCCAGCGCCGAGAATGAGGACCCGCTGTCCCGCCGGCTCCGTGAGGATGCGCAAGGAGCCGAGAAAGCCCTGGCCATCGGTGTTCTCTCCGATCCATCCGCCGTCGCCGCGTACCGCGCAGTTCACCGCCCCTATCAGACGGGCCGACTCGGCGAGCTCATCTAGCAGTTCGATCACCGCCACCTTGTGCGGTAGCGAGCAGTTGAAGCCGATCCAGCCCATTGCGGTCGCGCCGCGTACCGCATCTGGCAAGTCCGCGGCGGCCACGTCGCAGTTGACGTATCGGGCGTCGATGCCGTGGTGGGCGTACGCCGCCTCCATCATGGCGACGGTCGGATTATCGACCGCCGGAGTCGAGAACGAGCCTGTGAGGGCCGGGAGCAGAGACATGTGGGCAGCGTACGTAATGGACGCTCACTCCAGCCAGCTCACGGCCGAACCGAGTGCTTCGCCGGCCTTCGTACGTACCCGACGCAGCTCCTGGGCGCGGCGCTCGGCCTCGAAGGAGGAGATGCTTGCACCGTCATCAAGCAAGGCGGCATCGCAGGCGACCAGCAGTCGCGCCGCTCGCTCCACGGTGGCCCGCTGACGCCTGCTATAGCCAGGGGCGAGCCCCACTGCAGTTGATGACTCCGGTCGCCTGCCGGCTGCAACATCGAGCCGCGCTAGGGTCGCGGCCGCGTCGATGACCACCTCGTTCAACGCCCGCTCAGCCTCAGAAGGGCTGCTCGGAGGGAGGGGTCGCTCCGCAGCGAAAATACGCCACTGAACGGCCTGACCGACCCGCATCGGCACCAGTCCGAGGCCGGCTGCACTGGCAACTACGGCCTCGCCTTGTTCGACTGCGGCGAGATTGAAGGCGGCGGGACCACGCAGCGGAGCAAGGGATCCGGGGATCGGGAGCGCCAGGAACCATCCGTCGGATTCAGCTGCCAGCAGCGCCTCCAACGCGGCGTCCAAAGTCGATGCCTGTAGTGGATCGAGGCCCAGCGCATCATCCGGATCAACCACGTGATGAGCAACGTCCCCACCGACAATGGCCCGCTCGGCCTGCTCAATTGACTGCTGTCCGCTGATCATCGAATTCAGGTTCGCGGTCATGCGGACCGAGGGCAGCGAGTCCATCGCCCTAAAGTACGTGACGGCTTCCTGCAGGATTGCTGAACTGTAGGTTGAAGCCATGGCAGCTGTCGTGGATCTGGCTGGCGTCAGCATCGTCCGGAACGGTTCCACCTTGATCAGCGACATCAACTGGGAGGTTGACGAGACAGACCGCTGGGTCGTGATTGGTCCCAATGGAGCTGGCAAGACAACGCTGCTGCAGGTGATCTCGGCACAGATCCATCCGTCGAGTGGCGTGGCCGGGGTGCTCGGAGAGGTGCTTGGCTGTGTCGACGTCTTCGAACTTCGGCCCCGAATCGGGCTTACCTCTGCCGCACTGGCCGAGCGCATTCCACGGAGCGAACGTGTGCATGACGTGGTGGTTTCTGCCTCGTACGCCGTCCTCGGCCGGTGGCGGGAACAGTACGACGAACTCGACCACGAACGGGCCGACGAGTTGCTCACTCAACTTCGCATCGACGCTCTGGCGGATCGGACCTTCGGCACCCTGAGTGAGGGTGAGCGAAAACGAGTTCAGATTGCACGGGCCCTGATGACTGATCCTGAGCTGTTGCTGCTTGACGAGCCGGCCGCCGGTCTGGACCTGGCCGGCCGCGAGACGCTGGTCAACACCCTGGGTGAGCTGGCTCAAGATCACTACGCACCAGCGTCGGTGCTCGTCACACATCATGTTGAAGAGATTCCGACTGGGATCACGCACGTCATGCTGCTCAAAGGAGGAAAGATCGTGGCCGCTGGTCCGCTGCGGGACACGTTGACTGCTGAGAATCTGACAAAGACATTTGATGTCGAGCTGAGTCTGGTCGAAGCTGACGGTCGATGGTCTGCTCGGGCGGTTTAGACCCGCTGGCACCATTGAAGGACAGAAATGACTACGTCTGGAGCGCACGGTGGAGGTGAACTTGACGGACTGGCTGGGTGACAATTCCTGGGCGATCTGGCTGAGTCTCGCTTTCCTTCTGGGCGTCGCCGAGATCATGTCGCTTGACCTGGTTTTGATCATGCTTGCGGTGGGGGCGCTGGCTGGAGCCGCGGTCGCGGTGGTAGCACCTTCGTTGTGGTGGCTGCAGATCCTGGCTGCGACGTTGATCAGCATCGCAATGCTGTTGCTGCTGAGGCCGACGTTGATCGCCAAGGTTCGTAGCATGCCCGGCTATCGATCATCAGCAGCAAAGATGGTCGGCAGCAGCGGGGTGGCGACGTCGCAGATCGACAAGTCAGGCGGCGAGATCAAGGTGGACGGACAGAGCTGGACGGCACGTCCCTATTCCTCAGACGTGGTGATCGAGCAAGGCACCGAGATCGAGGTCTATGAGATCGACGGAGTCATTGCTGTCGTCTACCCGAAGCACGGGCAACTCCCCTAGAGAGAAGGAAGATCGTGGACCTCGCGTCGTTGATCGTCGTCTTGGCCGTAGCCCTGGCGGTGATCTTCTTCATAGCCAATTCAGTCCGGGTGATCCGCCAGCAGCGGGTTGGTGTGGTCGAGCGGCTGGGCAAGTTCAAACGCACCTTGGAGCCAGGACCCCATCTAGTCGTGCCACTGTTCGACAAGGTCCGTTACAACATGGACATGCGGGAGAACGTCGTACCGTTCCCGCCGCAGGGTGTGATCACCGAGGACAACTTGATGGTCAACATCGACTCGGTCATCTACTTCCAGATCATCGACCCGGTCCGTGCGGCGTACGAGGCCCAGGACTACATCAAGGCGATCGAGCAGCTGACGATGACCACCTTGCGCAACATCATCGGTGGGCTCGATCTTGAGGAGGCTCTGACCAGCCGCGAGGAGATCAACCAGCAGCTGCGCGTGGTCCTCGACGAGGCAACAGGGAAGTGGGGTATCAAGGTCAACCGCGTCGAGCTGCGCGCGATCGACCCACCTGCCACCATCCGGGACGCGATGGAGAAAGGTGCTCGGGCGGAACGGGACAAGCGGGCAGTGATCCTGCTCGCTGAGGGCCAGCGCCAGTCGCAGATTCTTTCCGCGGGCGGGGAGAAAGAGTCCGCGATCCTACGGGCACAGGGCGACCGCGAGGCTGCCGTACTGCGGGCCCAGGCCGATCGGCAGGCTAAAATGCTCCGCGCTGAGGGCGAGGCACAGGCGATCACAACGGTCTTCAACGCCATCCACGCAGGCCAGCCCGACCAGGCGCTGCTCGCCTACCAGTACATGCAGATGTTGCCGGCGATCGCTCGCGGCGACGCCAACAAGGTTTGGGTGGTGCCCAGCGAGCTCAATGACGCACTCAAGGGTCTGGGCAGCGTGGCCGGCAAGGTGGCCTCCTCTGCCATCCCGAGCGCCGCTGAGGGCGAGTTCACTGCACCTCCCAAAATCGACGTGCAGAAAGAGGTCGAGAAGCAGAACGCCGAAGAGGAGGAGGCCTTGCGGCGCACGGTCGAAGAGGCGATCCAGGAAGCTCACGAGTTGGAGCGTCCATCTCGACCCGACATACAGGGCGCGTTGGGCACATCCGAGCCGGCTTCAGCCCTTCCCAACGGATACGAGCAGGAGAGCCAACCTAATCTGACTCAGTGACCTGGCTGGAGCTTCTGGCACTCATCGCCGCCGGAGCGGCCGCGGGGTTAATCAACACAGTCGTCGGCTCGGGTACCTTGATCACGTTTCCAACGCTCCTGGCTCTTGGCGTGCCGCCGGTGACCGCCAATATCTCCAACACTGTGGGACTCGCGCCCGGATCACTCTCTGGCGCATGGGCGACGCGGCAAGGCCTCAGCGGTCAGCGCCGGCGGGTGTTGTGGTTGGGAGCGGCTTCCCTAGTGGGTGGAATTGCCGGTGCGCTGCTACTGCTATCGCTGCCGTCGGCGGCCTTTGACGCCATCGTGCCCGTCCTGATCGGTATCGGCTGCCTGCTGGTGATCTTGCAGCCCTCGATCTCCAGCAGGCTTGCCCTCCGACGCATGCGGCTGGGTGTGGATGCTGGATCAGTGCATGGCCCGATCTTGTTGTGGCTGGCCACCGCGCTGGTAGGCGTCTATGGCGGATACTTCGGAGCGGCCCAAGGCGTGTTGTTGATCGCGATCCTGGGCATCGGGTTGTCGGAGTCTCTGCCAAGGGTCAATGCGGTCAAGAACGTGCTGGCGATGATTGCCAACGCGGTTGCTGGGGTCGTGTTCGTGATCGTCAGTGAGGTGAACTGGACGGTAGCAATCGCAATCGCTGTGGGAGCGGTGCTCGGCGCCCAACTTGGTGGTCGGGTCGGACGCAAGCTACCAGCGACGATCTACCGAGTGATCATCGTTGTTGTCGGTATCGCCGCGATTATCAGTTTGCTGAGTTGAGCGTCAATGCCATGACCTCGGCGTTCGGCAGGGCTGCAGCGGATCGTCCAGATATGGCGATCTTGCTTCCGCGGATCCCGCTTCCGACGACGATCATGTCGAGCCCGGCAACCGCTTCGTCGACCAGGATTGACCAGCTGGGTGGGAGGCCGATGGCTGTGATGCCGCCATACTCCATGCCCGTCTCCCGCACCGCGTCGTCCATCGCGGCAAAGGAAATCTTGCGTACATTGAGCCGCTTCTTGATCAGCCGATTGACGTCAGCGCGTTCGGAAGCTTGCACGAGGCATGCTGCCATCGTGGACACGTCGGCGCGCCGGCCGGCCACCACGACACAGGTGGCCGAGACCTCCAGCGGCTCGTCGTACGCCGCTCAGAACGCCGCCGTGTCGGCTC